>NZ_JALBGX010000004.1:0-130687 GCF_023006465.1 Rhizobium sp. PRIMUS64
CACCGCCGCGACTCGGCATTGGGCGCGACCGCTGCTGGGGGGGACGCGCCGACTGGCGATGGGCGCCCATGCTCTGCGCTCCCCGCTTTGAGGAGACAGCCTCGCGACGACCGGACTGGACGTTGCCAAGCGCGCTTGGTTGCCGTCCGCGATTGTCGGGTCTGGCGGCCATCTGGGGCTTGTTGGGCTTCTTGACGGATTTCTGCGCAGGCTTTGACGGACGATTGGCTGCCTTCTGAGGACGCGCCTCGGGCCGGGATGCAGCCGGGCGATTGGCGGCCGTAGGCCGATTTCCCTGCGGCCGCTCCTTCAGTCCCTGCGCCGTGCTTTTGCGAATATCTTCCGCTCGCGCCGAATTGGCGCGATTCGCAGGTCTCTGGCTCGCCTGGATATCGTTAGCCCTGTTGCGCAACTGGTTGCGATTGTCGGACTGCAGCCCGGACTTGATCGCCGATCGGTCCAGCTTCGAAATCTGGTCCTTGCCGATACTCAGCTTGCTGCGATCGACATTGCTCCAATCGACGTCGTTCCATTTCAGCTTTCCGTTGAAGTTACGGTCGTTCAGGCAATTGTTGCAGTCGATATCGATATCGCCATCCCAGCGGCCACCCCATACGCCCCAGTCATCCCAGTTGACGACGGCTGCCCAGGCAAGGCCGGTCACCGCGCCGGCAAAGAACGTCGCCCCGGGATAATAATAGTTGTCGTAATAATCGGGGTAATAGGAGACCGGCGCTGACACATAGTCCGGCTCATAGAGCATTTCCGGCGGATATTGCGGGATATAGATCTTTTCCGGATCGGTTGGCCGGATGATGATGTTATCGTTTTCGGTAACAACCGTCACCTTGTCATCCGTCTTGATGATGTTCTTTGCCACGGCTTCGTCGCGAAGCTGCTGGATGGCAATCAGGACATCCTTCTGCTGGTTGGCGAGCGCATCGGCGAGCGATTGGGTCCAGTCGAGATCCTCGCTCATCATCTTGACGATGTCTGGATAGTTGAGAAGCGAGACGACACTGCCGTCCCAATCACTCTTGGGCTTGAGATCGGAATTTTTCTTTTTCGCCTCCAGGAACCGCTGCGCCTCGATGATCTGGAGAGGAAAGAGCGAGGCAGCTGAAATTGCCGCGACCAACTCGTCCGGATAGAGCGCGATCCGTGCCACCAGTACTTCCAGCTCATCATCCGACAGAAGCGCGGTTTCGGGTTGGTCGGAACTCGTCTGTGCGGGTGCCGTTACCGGCGCAGGGGTCTGGGCTCGCGCCGGGAGGGCCGGCTGGAACGCAATGATTGCGAGAGCCGACAATCCACCAAGCAGTTTGCGAGATATTGCTTTCATAACGCACGTACCTCCCTAGGATCATTGAATGACAGAAGCGCTTACGGAGATTTCGGGCCGGTCGGCGGCGACCGCCTGAGCACCACAATTTTCGATTGGGCGATCGCCTCCCCCATTTCTTTCAACAGGGCGTCGACGAGATCTGTATATTCCTGCCGCCGCGCCTCTCGAACCGCCTCCGGTAGCCGCTCGATATGTGCCAGAGCCTGCGCCGCAGCAGCGAGATCCTCACACATGCTGTGAAAGGGCTCGTCTACATAGAAAAGCCGCTGCACCAGCCGCTTCTGTTCGGGAAAAGAAGTTTCTGCCGTCTCGAGGGCGGACAAGTATGTCGAACCACTTTCTCCCGACACCATCCCCGCCTCCGCCGTCGAACTACGCTAAGCAGATGCAAGGGACTATATAACAGGCGGATCGTCGAGAGACGTAAAATACGCGATCTTACGTTAGACGGCTTCCGAAAAACTCGGGAAATTCCGCACACGGAAACTCGAATGGCATCATCTCGCGGACCCCACCTCTTTAGTTTCCGCAGAGACGTTCTTGTCGCACGGGCCGACTTCCAGGGCCCCGGTGTAGCTTACGTGATGCTACGGGTCTTTGGGCCAAAGCGGGTCTAGAATTTCATGGTCGACAGCGACGGAACGGTGTGAATTCAGATCATGATCAGAACCTGAAAGGGAGGCGTTGTGTTTCTCGACTATTTCGCTTTAGGTGTGCTGGTCTTTGTCATGATCACCTTATTTTACGCGGTGATTGCGATCGACGACATACCCCATCTGATGGCCAAGGCGCGAAAGCACGGGTCCAGGAGGTCATCGACGTGATGGCCCAAGGCCAGTTGCAGCCAGGCGGCGCATTGATCGATCCGCAATCGCCCGAACGCATTGCTCCCGGACAAACGCTGGCACGCATCGAGTTGCTCGAAAGCACCGAAGGTAACCAACTGCCGGGCGGCGTCGTCGCGGAGGTCGCGGTCTATACCCACCACTGGCACCACGTGGCAGTTCTGCGAAAAGTGCTTCTGCGCATGAGCAGCTGGATGAACTTCGTGTTCCTGGAACACTGAAATGAGACCGATCCTTTCGGCATCAGCGATGCAAACGCGGTGCCGGCAAGGTGCAGAGAAACATGTCAGGAGGCCGCGGTGATAGCCAATCTTCCGATCCTGCGTGGTCTGGCCGGTTTCAATCGAGACTGGCTCCGCAGTGACATTCCGGCGGGACTTTCGATTGCGGCCGTAGGCTTGCCGAGCGCCATCGCCTATCCGGCGATCGCCGGTCTGCCGCCTGAAACCGGCATCTACGCCAGCATCGTTGGTCCGATTGCCTACGCGATCTTCGGTCCTTCCCGGCTGTTGGTCATCGGCCCCGACGCCGCCACAATGACGGTACTTGCGGCTGCGATGGCGGCGATCATTGCGGCAGAGCCCGCCGCCGCCGGCATCGATCGGGTCGCCATCGCCTCGACCCTTGCCCTCGGGGTCGGTTTCTTTTGCATCGCTGCAAAGCTGCTGAAGCTCGGCGTCCTGGCAAGCTTTCTCTCCCGCCCCATCCTTGTCGGTTTCTTCGCAGGCGTGTCCCTCTCGATCCTGGTCGGCCAGATCGGTCGTTTTACCGGAGTTAAGATCGAGTCGGAGGGATTGATCCCGCCGCTCCTCGAGATTCTCCGCAAGAGCGCTTCGATCCATTGGCCGTCGCTCCTTTTCGGCCTGCTCATGTTCGCATTGCTATGGGCAGTCCGGGCCTTCCCGGTCAAGGTCCCCGGCCCCGTTCTGGTCGTCGTCCTGTCGGTCGTTCTTTCCGCAATCTTTGATTTTCAGGGGCGAGGCATCGCCGTCGTCGGCGACATTCCGAGCGGGCTGCCGATGCTCTCCTTGCCAGCACTCCATCAGATGCCGCTCGACAAGATCGTGCTCGGCTCCGCTGCGATCTTTCTCGTGAGCTTCGGCGCCGGCATCGTAGCCGCGCGCAGCTTCGCATCGCGGACCGGCGAAGAGGTCGATGCAAATCAGGAGCTGATCGGCCTTGGCGCCGCCAATATCGCACCCGGCCTCTTCGGTTCGTTTCCGATCAGCGTGTCGGATTCGAGAACCGCCATAAACCTGTCGACCGGCGGCGTCTCTCAAGCTTCCGGTTTGGTTTCGGCCGCCACGCTGGTTGCGGCACTTGTTTTCCTTCATAGTGCCTTGCGGATACTTCCAATCCCTGCGCTCGCGGCAATCCTTGCAACGGCAGCCATCAGCCTTATCGATGTTCACGAGCTCAAAAAGATCTGGCGCATCAGTCGCATGGAATTCGTCTTTGCGCTGATCGCAATGTGGGGCGCAATCAGCTTCGGCGTTCTCAACGGCGTAATCGTCGCCGTTGCCGCAACCCTTGTCTATCTGGTGCGCAAGACGATGTTCCCGCGCGACGGCCTTCTTGGCCGCATCGAGGGACGGCATGGTTTCTTCGACCTGGCCCGCTTTCCGGAAGCGCGCCCCGTAGAGGGTGCGGCAGTCTTCGCGATCCAGGGCAACATCCTATTCTACAATGCCGATTACCTGCGTATGCGGCTGACGACGATTGCGAAGGAGCTCGCGGCCGGAACGAGCTGCTTTGTGCTGGATGCCAGTGCTATCACACATATTGATAGCACTGGCGCGACCACGCTCGCCGCTGTGGCCGAGATCCTTGCGAAGCGAGATATCATCTTCGCAATCGCCGACCTCAGCGAAGAAAGCCGCGACATTCTCGACCGCGCTGGAGTGATCAAGGCGATCGGCGCTCACAACCTTTTCAATGGCAGGGAAGAAGCCCTGACGGCGCTCACGAGCAAGAATAGCCAAGCGAGCGACTCGGCAAGCACTGAGCTTTAGACGCGAAGGAGGAGAACCATGGACGAGAAATATGAACCCCAGCAGGTCGATGCAGAGGCAGGCCGCAATGGCAAAGACAAAAAGAAGAAGAAGAAGTCATGGGATTATGACAAGGAAATCAGCCGCCTGCAGGTGGAACTGGCCCATCTGCAGGCTTGGATAAAAAAATCCGGCGCACGAGTGGTCATCGTCTTCGAGGGGCGCGATGCCGCCGGGAAAGGTGGCATGATCAAGCGTATCATGGAAAAGGTAAGCCCACGCGTCTTTCGCGTGATCGCCCTGCCCGCTCCGACCGATCGCGAGAAGTCCCAGATCTATATGCAGCGCTATATCGGCTATCTGCCGGCGGCTGGGGAAATCGTGATCTTCGATCGCAGCTGGTACAACCGTGCAGGCGTCGATCGCGTCATGGGCTTCTGCAGCGAGAAGAAGGCACAGCGATTTCTTGAACTGGCGCCTCGCTTCGAAGCGGCAATCGTCGAAAGCGGCATCATTTTGTTGAAATACTTCCTGACGGTCAGTGAAGATGAACAGGATCGCCGTTTCAAGCGCAGAATCGACGACCCGTTGAGACAATGGAAGCTCAGCCCCATGGATGTCGAATCCTATCAACGCTGGTGGGACTACACCCGCGCCTATGACGAAATGCTGCGAATGACCGACAGCAACCATGCGCCGTGGTGGATCGTGCCATCGGATGACAAGAAGCATGCGCGGGTTAACTGCATCTCGCACATCCTGCAATCCATTCCCTATGAGCGTGTGAAGTTTGCGGCACCTGATCTCGGCAAACGCCAGAAACGCCCGTCGGATTTTGTCGAGGATAGCAGTATTCGGCACGTCGTGCCCGACACGACGTCATAGATCACCTCGGCCGGAACGGCGCGGGACGGGATGCGACGATGGAACAAATAACCGGAGATACGACGGCGCAAAGAGCCGACACGGGGCAGATTTCGATAGAGGCGAAGGTAAGCGACCTCGTCAGATTGGGTATTATCGGGCTCTTTGCCTATTGGACCCTGCTTCTCATCGCGCCCTTCGCGCTGATCGTCGCCTGGTCGGCCATCCTTGCGGTGGCGCTCTTTCCGATGTTCGAGGCGCTTTCGAGACTGATCGGAAACAGGCCCGTCATTGCCGCGACTGTCATTGTCGTGGCCTGTCTCGTCCTGATCATCGTGCCCCTGGCGCTCGTTGCGGTCAACGTTACCGATGCGATACAGCCGCTTCTCGCCAAATTGCGGGCTGAGAACTTCGCGCTGCCCGCCGCGCCGGCAACCATTCGCGAATGGCCCATTGTCGGTGAGCGAATTTATGACGCATGGAACCAGCTCGCTACCAATCTGGCATCGACCATCGTCAAGCTTCAAGCACCAATTCTCGAAGTCATGGGTGTCATCGTCGCAAAATTGGCCTCGCTCAGTGGCGGTGTCTTGAGCTTCGTCGCCTCGATTATTCTCTCGGGTATCCTACTCACCATGTCGCCGCGACTGGCTGTGGCAATACAGGTACTGGCAAGCAGGATCGCTGGCGATAAGGGCGTCGGCTTTGCGCGCCTGGCCGGAATGACCGTGCGAAACGTCTCGAGGGGCGTGATAGGAGTCGCCTTCCTGCAGGCGCTCTTATGCGGATTGTGCTTTGCCCTCTTTGGCATTCCGGCCCGCGGGGCCCTGACGTTACTGGTGTTTGTCCTTTGCGTAATGCAGCTCGGGCCTGCGCTGGTACTCGTGCCTGCCATCATTTGGGCGTGGTTCTCCTGGCCGACTTCGACCGCGCTCATCTTCACAATCGTCGCTGTCCCGATCATGGTTGTCGACAACGTCCTGAAGCCGATCCTGATGGCGAGAGGTCTCTCGACCCCGATGCCGGTCATACTGATTGGCGTGATAGGGGGCACCCTGTCATACGGTCTGCTGGGGCTGTTTTTGGGACCGATCGTCCTCAGTGTCTTTTATGAATTGCTGAGAGCTTGGGCCTGGCCGTCAGAGGCACCAGGCGGATCGAAAAATGCTTGAAAGCGTGACCGACAAGACGGGAGGCATGAAAACACGCCGAACTCGTGTCAGGACTTGTCACAAGTCGAAAAATCTCCATCCGCCGACGGACTACCTTCCGGTTTTAAAGTGTGCATTCCCTCCTCACCGATCGGTGCAATACATGATGACTTCTTGCTCTATCTCGCGGCAGAGTTGCTCGTACTCCTTGATCAGCACTTCCTCCCTGGGACTCTGTCTTCGAAACCGGTCCAGCGCATCGGCGGCAAGATCGTAAGCTTCAAAGATCTCGTCCAGTGTCTCACTGGCCCTGTCGGCCAAAACACGACGGAAATCGGGGAGTCTAAGCATCAATTTCCTCCGTCCACGCTCTCTGCCCATTGATTAGCTCCGCGTTAAGCACCCCCGCAAATCATACGAAATCGCTCGAGTATCAGATCGTACCATAGGAGATCTGCATTGATGTGTTTTCGGAATGAGAGATCGGCTGGGATGCAATGGCGGTGGGAAGCCGTTTGCGGCGAACGTGGACATGCCAGCGCGAAAACGTAGCTTTATGTGACCTAGCATATCGATGGCACGCCGCCGGACGGGGGAAGACGTCTCGTTGACATGTCCTACTCCGCGCTGCCGCGATCAGTCGCGTTCAAGGCCTTCACAGTGACCGCAGCAACGACGCCGGTCAGTATAATTCCCGCAAAGCCGATCACCACTGCCAACACCCGCGCCGACACGTGCTTGGGCGTAAAATCGCCATAGCCGATAGTAAGCCCTGTAACGAAGGTGAAGTAGAGAGCTTCGTCGATTCGCCAATCCTCTATGCGCCATATCGCAAGGCCGGAGATGATCATTATCGACACAATGCCGGATAGAATCGGCCAGATTACCCGCAGCTGCTTAGCAAGCGCGATGAAGAACAGACGTCTAATTTGCCTATTGCTCGGCTCATTGCCTACTTTTGACGGCATGACTTCGACCTTTCTGCGGTCAGCGTCAGGAGAGAGCAATGAAGCGTGGAGAACCCAAGCCCGAGATCCACCAGACGGCATCAGTCGCGCTCACATCCAACCACAGTCTATTTGCCTCCGGACGATTGCCGCTCTCTCTCGAGAGCGGCAATCCACTTCACGGCATTCGTGGCGGCAAGACATAAAGCGTTATGGCGAAGATCAAATAAACCATCAGCACCAACACGCCGACGAACCATGCAGACCGTCCGCTATTGGTTACGAACATCGCCGTAATGGTCGCAAGCAGCACCATCACCACGACGCCTGGCGGGAACTGCAGGTCCATCGGTGACGGGCCGATCACGTAACTGAGCAAGACCAGGACGGGCGCTACGAACAAAGCGATCTGCGAAGCACTTCCCAGCGCGATGCCCACGCTGAGGTCAAGCCGGTTCTTGCGGGCGCCGGAAAACGCCGAGGCCATTTCGGCAGCGCCGCCAACCAGTGCGACGACAATGAAACCGACAAAGGCAGGCGTCATTCCGAAAGCTTCCGCTGCCTTTTGCACGGATTCGACGAAGATCTCGCTTACCAGCGCCACGAGGACGGTGACCCCGGCGAGCGTGACCAGGGCCAGGCCGATCGGCCACGGCATTTCGTCTGTCTGTGCGTGTTCTGCGGCGGCGAAAATCTCGCGATGCGTCCTGAGGCTGAACAGCAGCCCAAGTCCGTATCCGACGATGAGCAGGAGGGCTAGGCCAAGACTGAGCTGTTGGGTGACGGCGGCCGCGGAGGTGGAGTCCATTTCAGCAACAGCCGAAGGCATCAGCAACCCGACTGTGGCGAGAAAGAGCAGGCCGGCTTGAAGACGCGCGCTGGCTCGGTTGAACTCCTGGAAGTGGTACTTAAGCCCGCCAAGCAAAAACGAAGCGCCCAGCATGAACAGCGTGTTGGTGACGATCGCGCCGGCGATGGACGATTTCACCAGCGTGTACTCGCCGGCGCGCAGGGCAGCCAGCGCGATCACCAACTCGGTGAGATTTCCCAGGGTGGCATTGAGCAGCCCACCTGCGGCGTCACCCGTTTTGGCGGCAACTGATTCCGTAGCGTGACTGAGCAACCCGGCCAGCGGCACGATAGCAAGCACCGACAGAACAAAGAGTGTCGTGTGGGCCTCGGGGATGAATATCGCAGCAACGAACACCACCGGCACGGCGATCAGCAACCACAGCATAGGGCTGTCGCGTATCTCTTTCAAAAGGAGGCTCAACGGACGCTCCTATTCGGGTGATGCTATTCAGGCAAGGCCGTCTGCTGGAAGAAAGTGACAGTCGCTTCATCCGGGGGGCCGAACCACTTTGAACACCATCAAACTATTTTGGCCGGTCATGTCATTGATCGCAGACAAGGTGCGCTGCAGCATCCCGCGATTGGGCACATTCAATGGAGGCGTGAAACTTCGCCTCGATGGATCTGCCATATGCGCCAATGGGTGGGGTGGACTTCCAGTCGTTCACCGGTCATGGCATTCGCCCAACCATCAGGCAGGCGCCGACATGGAAAAATCAGGGCATCAACGCCTTGATCGCCGATGACGGCGAGTTCTATATCCTCTTCGAATGGAGCTTCGACAATCAACCGCCACATCACCGAATCCTCCACGACGATGCACCAGCATCAACTGGATAGAACATCCTCTCGGCTTGCCAGCACTCGGCCGACGTGCTCACTCCTCAAGCGCTTCGCACTTGTCGCGACTACGCTTGCCTGTCCCAACTCGGCGATGAGGCGATCAATGGCGATTTCACGTGCGGAAAAACATCCTGTCAGTGCGACAATCGCTCATCCTATATAGAAAGTCAGATTGCCATTACGGGTCTGTGTCACCCATTCGATGACTTCAGACGCCAGTTTCTTGGCTTTCAGTTTGAACCAGCCACTTGTTGGAACGGGCGGCCGCCCATTTGCTTGCCATAGTAGCGGAACAATCACGCCCGGGCATTGCGCCGGATCAATGGAGATGAGGAAGCCCGAAATATCGCGAGCTTCTCGCTGGGGGGCGCAGGACGACAATAGAGCCTACGCGATGCTACACCGCTCATCCGTTCAAAGGTGGTAATCTTGCATCATTATCGACGAGCAAAACGGTCCAGCTACTGCATAACTTCTCGGATGAGCGCAGGAGACCATCATGTCCATCAAGATGGAAAGGCCGCATGTTGCAGAGTACGGTCCTGACGTTTCAACCGTGGTCGAAGGGGACTCGTTCATACTAGGGCGCAGCCAACCTTCACGCGTGCTCCGCCATGAAGATAGAGCACCGCGGATGGACTGGATCTGGAAGCTCTACGAACACATGCCGGATGCGGTGTTTTTTATCACCGAGAGCCATCTTGTTTCGGCCTGCAACAAAACGGCAGTCGCCCTGTTTGGCTACGACGAAAGCGAATTGGTCGGCCGCAAGATCGACTTCGTCTGGCGCTCGACACCGGATGTTCAACTAAGAGGGCGCTGGGCAGACCAAGGCCCAGTACGCGCCGGCCTCGCAATCACCAAAAGCGGTGCTCAATTCCCGACTGCCCTTACAATCATCAGGGGGCAGGACGCAAAGGAGGGCTTCACTGCAGCGATTTTCGAGGACTTCCGCGCCGAGCGCGAGACATTGCAGCAGGTTCAGGAGCTTCAATGCGAGATTGCCCGCCTCGCAAGAATAACCGCGCTCGGGGAAATGGCATCGACCCTTGCCCATGAGCTTTCACAACCGCTCTCGTCAATCGCTGCCTATTCGCAGGGATGCAGACGCCTTGTCATGAATGATCACCGTCGATGCGGCGAGAAGCTTCGCGAAGCCCTATCGGACATTACGCAACATGCTATGTGGGCAGGAACGATCGTCCAGAACATAAGAGACTTGGTAAAGCCCGGCGCTGGCGCCAGAAAACAGGAAGCGATGCACGAGTTGATCCATGAGGCGACCACACTCGCGTTCATCGGATCACAGCGCAAGGGGCTCCATGCGGATCTCCGCCTCGAAGCGGCGTGGGACACGGTCATTGTCGACCGTGTCCAGATCGTGCAGGTGTTGACAAACCTTGTTCGCAATGCCCTGGAGGCAACCGACGATGTCGATCAGCCCCATATTGCGATCCGAACCAAATCCGACACATCTTCCCATCTCGTTGTCGAAGTGTCCGACAACGGCTGCGGTATCGCAGCCGAGATCGAGGAGGCATTGTTCCGCCCCTTCGTGACCAGTAAACCGCGCGGCCTCGGCATGGGCCTGGCCTTGTCCAAGCGCATTGTCGAAGCCCATGGAGGCCGCATAACTGCGCGCAAGGGGATGAACTGCGGTTCGATGCTCTGTTTCTCGCTTCCGCTGGCGGAGATCTAAGCCGATGGCAAACGATCTCACGATCCATCTCGTTGATGACGAGGAATCGCTCAGACGGTCGGTGACATTCCTATTGGTATCGGCAGGTTTTGCCGTTCGCGCGCATAGCTGCGCGAGGGCGTTTCTCGAGCTTTTGCCTCTTTCCGGGAGGAACTGCCTTGTTACCGACCTCCGCATGCCGCATGTCGACGGTATCGAACTGCTCCACCGCTTGCACGATTTCAACGCGGACGTTCCGGCGATCGTCATCACCGGCCAGGGCGATGTCGCAGCAGCCGTTCTGGCGATGAAGGCCGGAGCGTCCGACTTCCTGGAAAAACCTCTCAAAGAAGAGGCGCTGATAGCAGCCATCAACGAAGCAATGGGACAGAGGCGTGCCGGCAGGGCGGTTGCCGATCCCGAAAGTGTCACGGCGCGACTTCGGCAGCTTACGGACCGCGAACACCAAGTCCTCATCGGCGTGCTTGACGGCCTTCAGAACAAGATGATCGCCTATCATCTAGGCATCAGTTCGCGGACTGTGGAAGTCCACCGCGCCAATGTGATGGCAAAGATGGGCGCGCGCAATCTGACAGAGCTCATGTGGATGGCCATTACCATTGACGCGACCGGGCAGCGATCTGAAATCGAGAGGGGCGCGCCCGTCGGCCACATATTGCCCCACCTTCGCTGATCGAAAAGCAATCCTTGCAAGCAAAGACATGTACGATATGATGTGTTAGAACATACTTAAATAATAGCGTGATCTTGTCGTGGGGGCGGTCGGTCATGAGAAGCGCCAAGCTCAACACTTTCCGCAGTTTTGAGCCGACAGCAGACGAAATCTGCCTGCAAGTCGAGCGAATCCTCATGAGCGAGGAATTTCACACCCCCAAACGCGGGCGAAATTTCCTGGAATTTGTCGTCAACGAGACACTTGCGGGTCGATCGGGGTTTTTGAAGGCCTTTACGATAGCAAATATGGTTTTCGGCCGGGAAGCATCCTTCGATCCGCAAAACGATCCGGTCGTCCGGATCGAGGCCGGCCGAATAAGAAAAGCCCTCGAGCGCTACTACCTTGTCGCGGGCCAAGCGGACGAGGTCATCATTACCGTGCCGAAAGGCGGATATGTGCCCCATTTCGAATATGCTCAGGATGAGCCCGACCCCGTATCTGAGAAAGGGCTGGAAAAATCGCCGGCCGGGGGACTGGATGATCAAGACGATCCGCTTCCGGACATAGATCGCAGAGCGAGGCCAGTCGCTCTTGGCCTTGGAGCCACTCTCGTCACCGTTCTTGCGCTTCTGCTCCTCGCTCTTGCTGGCGCACTTTCAGTTTCGCGGGATGTTTCGACCCGGGCATCACCAGCGGGATCCGCGAAACCAAAGGTGGTTGTCGATTTTTTTTCCGAGAGCGGCCCCATAGGCGCCGGTTCGGACATCGCCCGTGGCCTGAGGGACGACGTCATCGGCCAACTCGCTCAGTTCGATGACATCGTCGTGGTTGCCGGGTCGGTACTCGGCGAACCTGCTGACGGCGCCGCCTATGCGCTCCAGAGCAATGTCCAGCTCGATGGCAGCAGGATGCGCGCCGCTGCGAGGCTGGTGCGTCAATCGGATGGGGCCGTCATATGGGCCGACAACTATGATGCTAATCTCGATGTTCAAAACAAGCTTGTGATTCAAGGCGATGCCGCCCGGAAAATCGCCAGCGCGATTGCACAGCCACATGGCGCTATCTTCCAAGCCGATACGGAAACGATCGCCAGGCCTGCGGAGAATGGCGGCTCGGACGCCTATGCCTGCACCCTGATCTATTACAGCTACCGGCAGGCCATGACTGAGCAAAGCCATAGGAAGGCACGCGAATGCCTGCAACAAACAACCCAGCATTTTCCCGATAACGCATCCTCTTGGGCCCTCCTGTCCATGGTCTATCTTGACGAGATACGTTTTCCCTACAAACTCGGCACGCCAGCCTCAGCCCAACCCCTCGAACTGGCGATTGCTGCGGTGGAACGAGCAATATCGCTGGCGCCCGGCAATCCGCACGTGCTGCAGGCCCAGATGCTGGTGAGCTTTTTCAGAGGGGATATCGAGAAGGCGCTGACGGCCGGGACCTCTGCCTATTCCGCAAATCCAGACGATGTCGAAGTTGCAGGCGAATACGGCTCCCGCCTTGCGATGTCAGGAAAATGGCAATCAGGTTGCGAATTGCTGTCGATCGCTCTCAGCAGGAACGCCGGACCTAAAGGCTTTTATGAGGTCGGCATGGCTTTGTGCGCCTTCATGCGAGGCGATATCGAAGCGGCGGAGCAGTGGTCGCGACGGTCCGATCTCGATGGCAACCCCATGCACCATCTCTTGCTGCTGTCCATTCTCGGGACCGCCGGAAAGACGAATGAAGCCAGACTGGAACGGGAATGGCTCAACACCCACGCACCGGAAATGATGGGCAATGTCCGTACGGAGGTCTCTCTGCGTTTGCAAAGACCGGAAGACCAGGAGCTGTTCCTCAACGGCCTGCGCGCCGCGGGAATGGTCATTCCTCCTGTCAACACGCCAAGATAGTTACGGGTCAGGGCCTTGCGTCGCCAAGCTTGCGAAATTTTGAAATCTCCATCGCGATTTGCACGGCGATGTCGTCCTCGACATCGAGAATGGTCTGGCCACTCAGATCGCGATCATATTGATTTGCCCAGACCACTACCCCGTCGGCGCCGTCTATCAGGCGGATATGCAGATGCACGATCGTGCTTTCGACAAGTGCACTTCCTTGCAGGTTGAAATGCGGTCCGCTCGTTACCGCGCCGGAGCGGCCTGGAGTAAGCACGACCAGGTTTTGCACCTCCATGAGTTTTGCAATCAGCTGATCGCCCAGTCCCTTTGCAAAATTAGCTGTCTGCGCCGTGCCGTCGAGGGCGACGAGGGGGTCGACAGTAATCCTGATCCTGTTCGTCGGCGCTGAGGCAACAGGGGTCCGGGTCGCTTGCGGTGGTGATAGGTAGGATTCGAGTGGGCGAATGAGGGCTAAGATCGCCATTGCCCCGAATAGTGCAGGGACACCAATCGGCAGCAGAAGATGGCGATAGGTCGTTGGCCCCTGCTGCCCAGTCTGTTTTTGTGGATTCTCGTGATCTTGCGAAGCGGCCACTTCTCTGGCAATCGACGTGTTTTCGCCGCTCGAAAACAGCGTGGCGTAGCCTCCTTTGGGAATTGTGATCCTTATCGGGTCGTTGCTTCCACACACGAGGTAATATCGCTCGAGTGCGCGGCGGATACGGCCAGCCTCTATGCGCACGACCGGATCATTCTGGGCATCGAAGGACGCGTCGCGTCCGAAAACGATCTGCGCGATCATATGGGCCTTGAGCCGTTCGCTGTGCCCTTCAAGCGTCTCTTCAACAATATACTGCAGAAAGCGACGCCCGCGCTCGGGAGCATGGAATTGCGGGCTGGCGAGTATGCGTTCAAGCTGCTCTCGCACGCTGGCGGGACCTTGAGATAAGTCGCTTTCCCCTCCCTCTTCCGATGCCATAGGACCTCCCACGACATTTTCGTGTCGCTCTCCCCAAAGGGCGAAAGCCTTATACACCGCAGAGTAATCCGGGGCTTCCGTAGCAATACGTAAGGGGTATCTCGAATATCGGGTCGCGCGGCAATTGCTTATGCTCCGATGCGGATAGGGGCGACGCAGATGCTTCAAAATCACGCAATAAATTACACGACTGCTCGAGGCCACCGGTATGGGGGCGCAGCCGCTACAACCAAGGATCAGTCGATTAGGCTCAAGGCCGATGAGACGATCTACAGCGAAGGCGAACACGCGCTTACGATCTACCACGTAGAAGCGGGCGCTGTGCGGATCTATAGGCTGACGGCCGCCGGACAGAGATACATTCTGTCGTTTTACGGAAAGGGCGAATGGTTCGGGCTTGAAACGGGCGATATACGCACCGATTTTGCCGAAGCCGTCTGCGAAACCTGCGTCACGCCCTTTCGCGCCAATCATGACGCCGTCGTTCCCATCGATCTTCTGCACATTGCCTTGACGAATCTTGCCAAGGCGCAACACAAACAACTCGTCATCACCGAGCAGAGCGCACTGAAGCGCGTCGCGGCCTTTGTCTGCGAAATGGCCGACCGTCATCCGGGCGATTGCGAATTTGACATGATGATTTCCCGCAGCGATATCGCCGACTATCTTGGACTGACAGTCGAAACCGTTGCCCGCTGTTTCACGAAGCTCCGCGAAAAACGTATCCTTTGCCTGAACGGCAAACTGCAACGCATCGTTCGCCTTCTCGATCGCGATGCGCTGATCAGCCTCACGATCTAACGGCAAAGCATTCGCAGGTTCGATCTCAGAAAGAAGGACTTTGACGATGACGCATGCATCTCGCCGGAAATCAGGCACATCGGGCAAAATGCTCTATGCAGGCTTGATATCGTTGGCCTTTCCCATGACGGCAGTTGTGGCGCAAGACAATCCGTTTGATCAGTTCCCGGTGGTTATCCAGTGCAAATACCACGAAACCTTTCACGCCTTTTATCTGTCGCGTGTGTCTAAAGATGGAACTGCAACCTATTCTGCATCCGACCGGATCGCCGGCACCATCACGATCGACGGCAAGGCAAAGGCAATAGGCGCTGAAGGCGGAGGCAGTTGTGTCGGCAAAACCTTGTCAGAGCTTCGCGCATCGCACCAGGCCTACGACCTGAAACGCTAGGGCATCGAATTGAAAATGAGAGATCCAGAGGATCTTTCGCATCCTGGCAAGGCTGCCCCCTGCAATCGCTGCGTCCTCGGACTCGATCGCGGTGGTCGGGCCGGAGGAGACGACGGTTAGTTCAGCCCTGAGCTTCATAAAGGTTTCTTGAACGCCTCGATGCGGTGAAGCCCAACGACTTATATGAAAAAATCCAAACCTCCGGCGTCGCGCTCCTCGACCGTCCGACGGACGCCGTCCTCAGCATCGGGCGGTAGGGTACGCCTCAGCATCACGGGTTTGCACCGACCTAACGTGACTTACCCGGCAAATGAATGTTTGCCATTTCTTGTTTTGCAGTGCACAATATTTACTGCTAACAGGGACGTGAGCCGTTGAGAATTTGCATCTACAAATCAGATGAAGTTCCTGAAGTAACGCTGTTCTTACGAGAAGGCGTACCGGTGCCCGCACATCCGAAAAGCCAAAAGTGGCGGCACATAAAAGCAGTCGTTGGCAAAGAGGTAAGGGCGGACCTTCTGACGCAAATCGAGATCGGCAATGGATGTCTTTTTGTCAAGCTTGGGGCATCTCCGAAGCACTGATCTAGGCTGCTGGAGTTGAACGCTGTTCGGCCGCCATGGAAACATGCTCGCTCATTATCGTCCCCCGCTAGATCACCAATCGGCTGTCCTCAAGCAGCGCGCCGATAGCGGCGTGCATATCGCCCTTGTGATAGGCGACACCTCCTCATGCCCACGGCTTCGCTGATCGGCGGCTCGCGCATCTCCGCACTCCATATCTGAGTTTTCAGATTGGCAGCCGCCCCGCCGATGTTCTTATTATGTTCTCGTGAATTCAATAATCAATCTGGGTGAATTGCTTTTTAAGGCTTTGCTGATGAACTGCCATCATGACAAAGCCGCCCCGCAAGCCGTCCGAGCCGCTGCTCGGTGAAGCCTACGAGCAGCTCCGCAGCCGACCGCGTCGGCGGCGAGATCCCGCTCAGCCTAATCTTCCTCACGATCCGATGCCGGCGCGTATCGCGCCGCCTCGGCCGTCACGGAAGACAGGGTTTCAGATGACAGACGACCTGGAATTGAAGCAGGCCGAAGGTCAGCAATACCCGCAGGAGACGACCGACCGGGACATGGCTGCTGGCAACTACCTCAACACGGCGATCTTGCTGGGGATCCTGTTTATTGCAATCGTCTTCAGGTTCCACAAGATCACCTTGCCGCTGGTCGACGGCTTCAGCTGGCGCGAGATAAGCACTGCAATGATGGCCGACAATTTCCAGCAGCGCAGCTGGAACATCTTCTTTCCGGAAGTCAGTTGGACCGGGCCCGGGCCAAGCTATCAGGGCCGCGAGTTCCAGATCGTCAGCTATCTCACAGCCCTGCTCTACCAACTCTTCGGTTGGCACGACTGGTTCGGCCGCATGGTTGCGGCCTTCTTCGGTCTCGTGACGGTGTTTTCGTTGCACAGGCTAACGGCCCTCTGCTGGGACGAGATGCGTGCCCACGCGGCGGCACTTGCCTACGCGCTGATGCCGGCGGCAATCATGATCGACAGCTCGTTTCTTCCCGATCCCGCGATGCTGGCCTTAGTGACCCTTGGCATCTGGCTGTTCGCCAAATACTGGGCCGGCGGCAGCGGCTGGCTCTTGCCGCTCGCCACGGTCAGCTTCTCGCTCGGTGTGCTGTCAAAGCCACCAGGCATCGCTGCCGGTGCCGTCATCTTCTATCTGATGGTCTGCTGGATTCTGGAGAAGAAGCGAAAGCAGGCGACCTGGGTCTTCCTGTCGGGGCTTTTGAGCCTGGCCATCATCGGCGCTTATTTCAGCTGGGCGATTTATCTCGGCCGCAGCTATCCGCCGTTTCATGTCGCCGGCAGCGGCGGCTATATCTGGGATTACGGCTTCTGGACATATGTCAGGGACAGGTTCTACTTCAAATCCGTGTGGAACACCTCGGTCCTGTGGTTCTACGGCTATCCGTTCATGGTGCTGCTCGCGGTCGGCTTGTGGATGCCGGCCAGCCTCGCCGAAGACCCGAAGCAACGCACCCTTTCGGCCATTCCCTATGTGTGGCTGGCTGCCGCCCTAATCATCTATCTGGCAGCGGCGGGCGAAATCACCAGCAATGTGTGGAATCTCCACATCTTCCATGTGCCGGTCGCGATGTTCTGCGGTCGCGGCGCGCTTCTTCTGGCAACGCTTGCATCGAGAACCATTCTAACGCCGGCGGTGGTGCTTCGCTCGATCTGCATCGTGGCTCTCACGCTTGCCTGGTCGACCTTGCCGCTCGTCAGGACGATGAAGAAGCCGATCGCCATGAACGGCAAGCTGCTTGGCGAGGAACTGGCGCGGTTGGCGCAACCGGGCGATCTCGTCGTCGCCATCGCCCCCGAGGTCGGCGATCCCGTCGCAGTCTACTACAGCAGGGCGCGCGGCTGGGTATTCCCGCCTGGCGGAGGCGATGCGGAATGGTCGAAATTCGTCACGGATGACGCCACTGCGATCGCGCAGCTCGAGGAACTGCGCGCGCAGGGCGCGGACCTGTTCGGCGTGGCCAAGAACGCCACCGACAAGCAGGACCTGCTGTTCGTCGAGCATCATGATGGGGTTGTCGACTATCTCGACAAGACCTCAACCAAGCTTGTGGATTCGGCTGATTTGCTGATCTATCGGATCACCCGCCCATGACAGCCGCGACAGGCTGGGGCCGTGGGCCTTGGACAGCATATGGCCCGACGGTTCGAGAGAAAAGGGAGTTCGGCATCTTGCGTTGCGTATTGCCTTACCACGACCGGATCAATGTTGATCCGGTCGCAGAATCGCAGTGCGCGGTCTATTTGCTGGACGCAGCGTCTTCGATTACCTTCGCCACTTTATCGGGATGAGAGACCATCACGACGTGCGACGCGCCTTTAACCACAACCGTTTCCTTCGAGCCCGCCCGCTCCGCCATCCATGCGAGCGCTGCCGGCGGTATGTTCTTATCCGCGTCACCATAGACGAACCAAGACGGGATCTTCCTCCAGCTCGCAGCAGTCGAGGCCTCGCCAAGAGCCTTATCAGTGATGGGGCGCTGTGTTGCGGCCATCAGCTTGCCCTCCGCCTTGGATACATCTGCAGCGAATTGATCGTGAAACGCGCTCTGCTTGATGTACAGGTCTTTTACTCCACCATCCAACGGGACGGGCTCGCCAAGGGTCGGTGCGAGCGTGCTTCCCGGAAACTTACCTGAAAGCGCAACGGCGGTTTCTCCGACATCAGGCGCGAAGGCCGCGACGAAGACGAGCGATTTGACGTTGGCGCTGTCAGCTGCTGCCTCATTGATGACTGAGCCACCGTAGGAGTGACCGACGAGAACAACGTCCGTCTTCAGTCCCGCCACCACTTTGCGCACGTAATCGCCATCCGACGTCACGCTTCGAAGCGGATTAGCAACCGCCACCACTGGATATCCATCCTTTTCCAAACGTGTAATTACGCCATTCCAGCTGGAGGCGTCGGCGAATGCGCCATGCACAAGGACGACCGTCGGCTTCTCAGCCGCGTAGGCATTCAAAAAGCTTCCCGCAGTGATTGCGGCGGCGGCGACAAATATCTTCAACATAGCTTAACTCCTTTTGTATCGCGTACGATTATTTACTGCACAATCTTTTAGAAAGCAAGTCTTGGAATCCCGTTCACCTCGATTTGAAGATTGCGATGAGCCTTTGAGGTCGCGCTCATTGCATAGACCAGGCCCGACAACTATGCCGGCCTATTGCCACATCCGGCTCGAACTCGACAAAACTCTTGCGATTCCGCCGGGCCTGGCCACTTGTCGTATTCAAAGGCGCCAGGGCTCTAATTGCAGCCAGGCGAAAGTTCAGTGGCAGACCCGTTAATCCCCTGCCGGGCGGGAGAGAAGCCGCACAGCCTACTCCCCCATCGATTGGTAGAGCCAGTCGGATAGCTTTTCGGTCGCCACCCGCGCACCTGCCTCAGGAAGCAGCGCGTCTTCAGTCAATTCAACACCGAAATACGATGCGGATGGATCCGTCACCACCTGCCGCTCATCCTCATTCGCGGTGAGATAGATCCGGGCGATTTCGTCGATACCGAATTGTTCCGGGCCGCTGATTTCGGCGACATCGTCCAACGGCGCTCCGACTGCCAATTCCGCCAGCAATGCGGCGACGTCGCTCGCTGCGACCGGCCTCATGAACGCCGGGGGCAATCGAAACACATCGCCATCAGCACCGGTATCGATCAATCCGCTGATGAACTCGTAAAACTGTGTGGAGCGGAGAATAGTATAGGGTCGGCCTGAAGCCCTGATGAGATTTTCCTGCACCATTTTCGCGCGAAAATAATCGCCTTCCACGAGACGAGGCGTGCCGACAACAGAGAGTGCAAGATAGTGCCTGACGCCAGCCTCGGTCGCGGCCGCGAGCAAATTCTTCGTCGAAGCCTTGAAAAAATCCAGTGCAGCACGGTCGCCGAATGATGCGGCATTGGTCACATCGACAATGACTTCGGTTCCCGTCACGGCCGCTTCGAGACCCTTGCCCGAAATCGTATCGACACCCAGCGACAATGATGCGGCCATTACCTCGTGACCTGAGCGGCGCAAGTTCTCGCTGAGCCGCGTTCCGATAAGGCCGCTTGCTCCAACCACCGTGATTTTCATATCAGCATCCTCCATCGCATGCCGTCTTCCCAAAACCGCGGCACCCATTCGGGCGACATGCATTATAGCGCCGAGTTGCGCGGCGCGAACGGCGACACAATGACCGGAAAGCCAGACCCCTTCCACTATGTAAGAGGTCTAGCGGCTTATCCTTGGGATATAGCGGAGCCATCCCGAAGGTTAGGAAGACCAATCGGCAAGACGGAACGACATGCCGGTCTTCGGTCGCGCGGAAAATTCCGACCCGGCGCGGCGGCTACATCCCGCGCAATGCATGGGTTTCCATGAGTTGCGGTTGCAATGTGGCGGGGTTACGGTTCGAATATGAGCCCGCCAGACCCGAAATTGAGAACAACGACAGTACGAAACGCTGACGATCCCCTGACTTTGTCTGTCCTGCAGGAACAGCTGATGATCAGCGTCTGGTCGCACCGCCCCCAACTCCTGCACCTGGGGCTTTTTATTGCGGCCTATGTGCTGGCCTGCGGATTCGCGCAGTCGCTCGCGATCGTCCCTGGAACAGGTATTTCCATCTGGCCAGCGGCGGGGCTTTTCATCGCGACACTTGTCGTCGCATCCGGCTACAGCTGGCCTTGGTGGGTGCTGGGAGGCTGCCTGGCTGAATTGTTCAGCAATTTTCTGTGGTTCCACAGTCCACTGCCTGCGGCTTTCCTGATCTACATCGGCAACGCCCTTGAAGCGGTTGCCGGGGCATGGCTCGTCAACCGGACCTTGACGCGGCCGGTTCGGTTGGAGACCTTGCAGGAGGTTCTCGCATTCGTCGTACTGGGGGCTGGGATCGCGCCCATCGTCAGCGCGACCGTGGGAAGTGCGACCCTGGCGTGGTTTGGCATACAATCGCAATCCTTCGCAACGGCTTGGCCTCTATGGTGGATCGGGGACGCCACCGGCGTCCTGATCGTAGCGCCGCTGGCACTGGTCGTGTTTCACAGCTGGCGTGGCAAGACCCGGCTCTCGGCCGCGCAATGGGTGGAAGCTTGCGTCCTGGCACTGATCTTTCTCGGCGTTGCCGCTCTTTCTCTGAGCGGCTACCTCCCCTTCGCATACATCATCATGCCGCCTCTTCTTTGGGCCGCGGTTCGCTTCGAGTTCAAAGGCGCTGCCGTATCCTTGGCTCTCCTCGCCCTGATCACGGCGCTGTTCACGATAACAGGCACCAGCCAATTTGCCGGCGATCCCGAATCCCAGAAGCACAAGCAGGTCATGCTGCAGCTTTTTCTGGCCATCTCGGCATTTTCGGCGCTCATCGTGGCCGCCATATCCCGGCAGCACCAGCTGGCAGTGCTCACATTGCGCCAAAGCCTGGATACGCTGCGCGACCGCGAGCGGGAACTCTCGCAGCTCGTGGATATGGTTCCGAGCCACGTCTGGCGTCTGACCCCTGACGGTGAGCCGACCTTCTTTAACAAACGGATGATCGATTTTCTCGGTCTCGATGTGGCGGATTTCGACAAGCCCGGCATGAGCCGGCTGGAGGCTGTCCTGGAGGCCACCGTTCATCCCGAGGACGCGGCGGGGTTCGGAGATGCCCTTCGCCATTGCCTCGTTACCGGCGAAAGCTTCGCCATGCGGTATCGACTGCGCCGCGCCGACGGCCTCTATCGCTGGATGTCGAGCCGTGCCGAACCGATGCGGGATCAGTCGGGGCGCATCGTTCAGTGGTACGGTCTTTGTCACGATATCGACGATCAGGTTCATGCCGAAGAGGCTGTGCGGCGGAGCCAGCAACAGCTTCAGCAGATCATAGACGCCGTACCGGTCCGCATCTGGAGTGTGGAGCCCACCGGCGGCTCGTTCTATTTCAACAAGCGGTATCAGGATCATTTCCGCTCCGTTATCGCCGATTTCGACGCTCTCGGTGAGCCGCGCATCGACGATCTGCTGCAGCAGCTGGTTCATCCCGAAGACGCTCCCGACGTTCAGCGTACGCTCAGGAACTGCTTCGAAACCGGCGGCGGCTGCGCGATGCGATTTCGCTGGCGCGAAAAGGATGATGTCTACCGCTGGGCAGAGTGCCGGGTGGAGCCGCGGCGCGACGAAAACGGAACGGTCGTGGAATGGTATGGCGTTTCTCTCGACATCGACGATGAGGTGCGTGCGCTGGAGGCGTTACGCGAACGTGAGCGGGAGCTGTCATTGCTCGTCGATATGGTCCCCGTTCATATTGCCCGCATGGCGCCCAGCGGCGAGCCGACCTTCTTCAGCAAGCGTACCCTGGAATCCATCGGGGTGGATGACGTCGCGGCTTGGGACAAGCCGGACGTCAGCCGCTCAGCGGCCATCATTGGGGCGACAGTCCATCCCGAGGATGCACCCCGCATGAGAGAGGTGCTCAGCCATGCCCTCGCCACCGGCGAACCCTACACCATAAGGTATCGTCGGCGCCGTGCGGACGGCGAATATCGCTGGATGGAGGGTCGCGCAGAACCATTGCGGGATGAAAACGGAATTATTCTACAATGGTACGCTGCTGCACTCGACATCGACGACGAAGTGCGCGCGCAACAGGCCCTGCGAGAGCGGGAACGCGAGCTGTCACAGCTCGTCGACATCGTTCCGAGTCTTCTCTGGCGGTTGGATTCGCAGGGCGAGCCGACTTTCTTCAACAAACGGCTGATCAGTTTTCTGGGACTGGACGTTGCCGATGCAGACAAGCCCGGCATGAACCGTCTTTCCGCCATCATGGAAGCCGCCGTCCACCCTGACGATGCGGAGAGCCTCGCCGAAGCGCTCGACCATTCCTTCGTCACCGGCGAGCGCTTCTCCAAGCAATATCGCCTGCGGCGCGCCGACGGCGTCTACCGCTGGATGAAAGGCAGCGCCGAGCCTCTGCGGGACGAGAGCGGCCGGATCGTCCAGTGGTACGGTCTGACGCATGACATCGACGATCAGCTGCGCGTCGAGGAGGCGTTGCGAGAGAGAGAACGCTCGCTCTGGCAGATCGTCGAAACGCTGCCGGCCATGATCGATTGCGCGGCGCCTGATGGAGAACCGGTATACCGAAACCCTCAGCTCCGCGACTTCCTCGGATATAATCTCGAAGAGCTGGACGGAACGGGGAAAACCCGGCTGGACGGCACACTCGATGCCGGTGTTCATCCCGACGACGTGGCGGGGGTCAAAGAGAACTATGCCTATTCATTGTCCACCGGCGAGCCCTATGCGCGCAGGCATCGTCTGCGGCGCCACGATGGTGAATATCGCTGGGTTGAGACGCGTGCGGCGCCGATGCGCGATGCCGACGGCATCATCGTCCAGTGGAATGTCATCTGCCTTGATATCGACGGTGAGGTTCGGGCGGAGGAAGATTTGCGTCAGGCGCGAGAAGGCCTTGCACGGGCGAGCCAGGTGGCGAGCCTCGCCGAGCTTTCGGCCTCGATCGCGCACGAGGTGAACCAGCCGCTCGCGGCCGTCGTGGCCAACTCACATGCCTGTCAGCGCTGGCTCATGGCCGAACCGCCGAATATGGAGCGGGCGCAGAGGACGGTGGAGCGCATCATCCGGGACGCTAACTCAGCGGCAGATGTCGTCAGCCGTATCCGCGCATTGTTCAAGCAATCCGCAGACCGCAGGGTCCACACGACGCTCTCCGGCGTCGTCGACGAAGCGCGCAACCTCATGGCCGACGAAGCGGCGCGCCGCCGCGTTCGGATCGACATGGGCATTGAGGGCAACCTTCCGCTGGTCGCAATCGACCGCGTCCAGATCCAGCAGGTGCTGATCAATCTCATCCGCAACGGCATCGAGGCGATGGACGCCGTTGCAGACGACAGGGTGATCGAGATCCGTGTGCAGCATATGGGGAATGCCGTCCGGACCGAAATCAGCGACCACGGCCCGGGCATCGAGTTTCCCGAGAGGATGTTCGAGCCGTTCTTCACGACGAAAGAAAATGGCATGGGCATGGGGCTGGCGATCTGCCGATCGATCGTCGAGCTGCACGGCGGACGGTTGTGGGCCGAGAAGAACAATCCGCGCGGAGCGACGTTGATCTTCACCTTGCCCATAGAAACGAAGGCGGCGCCATGACAGCCGATGACCATATTGTCTTCATCGTCGATGACGATGGACGCATTCGGGAAGCCCTCGGCGAGCTGCTGGAATCGCATGGCATGCGCGCCATCGCCTTCGAATCAGCCTGCGATTACGTCAGAGCGGACAAGCCGGATGTCCCCGCCTGCCTCATCCTCGATATCGAGCTGCCTGATATCAATGGCCTGGATCTGCAGAAACAGATCGCCGACAGGGACCATCCGCCGATCGTCTTCATCACAGGACACGGCGACATCCCCTCCTCCGTGCGTGCGATCAAGCATGGCGCGGTGGATTTCCTGACCAAACCCTTCAGCGACGCGGACCTGATGGCGGCAATTCACGCGGCGATCGCTGAGGATCGGGAGAAGAGATCGCAACGCGCCGAACTCCACATGCTGAGGCAACACTATCTCGACCTGACGCCGCGGGAGCGCGAGGTGCTGCCGCTCGTCGTCAGCGGCCTTCTCAACAAGCAAGCAGCAGCCGAATTGGGGATCAGCGAAGTGACGCTGCAGATCCATAGAAGAAATGTGATGCAGAAAATGGCGGCGGCATCGCTCGCCGATCTCGTCCGGATCGCGGAGAGATTGGAAATACCGATAACCCACTCGCGCCGAGTGGGAGGGAATTGAACATGAACAAGACAAGACACGTCGTGGCAATTGTCGATGACGATCCAAGGCTGCTTGAATCGATGGGCGACCTTCTGGAATCTGCGGGTTATGTGGCTCGCAGCTTCTCGTCGGCGGGCTCGCTGCTCGTCAATGGGCTGTCGGACCTCGACCTGCTCATCACCGATATCGGAATGCCTGGCATCGACGGCTTCGAACTTCGCGACCTGGTGAGGAAATCACGGCCGGAGCTGCCGGTATTCCTGATCACGGGCCGCCACGAGATAGCAGATCAGGGCCGCGCTCAAGGCGTGGGCGGATTTTTCCGCAAGCCTTTCGATGCCCAGGCGCTGCTGGCGGCCATCGCCAACGCTTTGCATAAATCGACAGATGGAGGGTAACATGAGAGTTGACCAGCCGTTGCTGCGGAGATCGGCGCCGTTATCATTGCAGTGCAGTTATGACGAGAACCAGCCGCTCGTCATTATCGTCGATGACGACGCCTCTGTTCGCGAGGCGCTGTCGGAGCTGATCCTGTCGGCGGGTTTCCAGTCGACCAGTTTTGCTTCGACCCGCGAATTGCTTGACGCCGATATCCTGGATTGCCCCGGCTGCCTGATCCTCGATGTGCGCATGCCGGGAGCAAGCGGCCTCCACCTGCAGCGCCATCTGGCTGAAAACGGCATATCCAAACCGATCATCTTCCTGACTGGGCATGGCGATATTCCGATGACCGTCCAGGCGATGAAGGCCGGCGCCGTGGATTTTCTCACCAAACCGGTGCGGGACCAGACGCTGCTCGACGCCATCACAGCGGCCATTGCGATGGATGCCGAACGAAGGGCGGAAGCCGCGGTCGCCGAGCGCAATATCAAGCGCTTGGAGACGCTGACGCAGCGCGAGCGCGAGGTTCTGCATGAAGTGGCGCGCGGACGCCTCAACAAGCAGATCGCCTTCGATCTCGGCATCAGCGAAGTGACGGTCAAGCTGCATCGCAGCAATGTCATGCACAAGATGGAGGCCGCCTCCATCGGCGAATTGATCCGAGCGTGGGAAACACTGCCCATGCAGATGCGCCAGGCTGGCGCGCGCTAATCATCGACGCGCGCTTCAAGTCATTGATTTATGCTTTTAGCCGCGTGTCTTCCAATGGTGGAAGATACCGGCCTCGAACATCATCTGCGACCGCTGTCCATTTGAGGCGAGTCGTATCCGATTTGCGCCAAAAAAAGCGATGCGGCGCCGGCAATGGGTTTCGGTCTCGCTCTCATGCGGTAATCCTAAATTAAAGCTCGGGGATATGACCTGGTGCCCAGCTTTGGTTCCCTAAAGGAGATCTCGCCGTGAACAATCAATCGTCAACCGCGCCTTCCCCTGAAACCAACGCCTTCGAAAACGAAGCAAACTTCTTGTCGGCTATGGGGAATGCCAAACGGCTTCACATTCTGCATCTGCTGGCCGAGGGAGAAATGTCCGTGAGCCTCCTGGCCGACGAGGTGGGCTTGAGCCAATCTTCGACGTCCCAGCATTTGGCAATTCTTCGAGAACAGGAACTCGTGCAGACGCGAAGAGCTGCTCAGACGATCTACTATTCACTTCAATCCGGCGCGGCCAGGGCAATGCTCGATACGCTCGCTGACATCTTCGGATCGTACCGTCGCACCGAAGTAGAATGTGTCCGAGCCCTGGGCACCCAATAAAAAATACGAAACGTCGATCCTACACAGCTGATGGTTGGCGCCGCGGCAGCGAAGAGCAGCGCAATGGCGAAGAACGCGGTTTCGAGGAGATGACTGCGGCTTGAGTGTAAGCGCCAAGTCCCGCGATGCCTCGCCGACATGCCCCTCGAACACATCGATCCCTGATGTACGTTTGATGTACCCCTCCTAGACCACCGTGTGATTACGCCTCCATTGCGAATGGAGATAATGAACCACATCAGGAACGGAACAGTCAGGACGAAACGACCATGAGTATGGACAACACCTCATACCCCGGCAGACTGGAACCCGGCGAGCTGGTTCCGTCGCGCTATGCGCTTGATATCGGCGAGATTGACGTAACGGCGGTCAGCGATGGGATGCGAGCGCTGCCAGGCGCGATGTTGGGCCACAACGCTGGCCCGGCCGTCCGGGCGGACGGAGGCGATCATGGACGTATATGAGGCAGTCAAAAGTCGACGATCGGTGCGCGGGTTCAAAGACAAGCCTGTGGAGAGGGAGGTGCTTGAGCGTGTGCTGTCCGCCGCAGCTTGGTCGCCGTCAGGATCGAACATCCAGCCGTGGAACACCTACGTGATGACCGGCGCGCCGCTGGCTGAGCTCAAGACGTCCGCCGTCGAGCGCGTGGCCCATGGCGACGCCTGGGACAAGCGGCAGTACGAGATGTACCCGCCCGCACTGAAGTCCCCCTATGGGGAGCGCCGGTCCGCCTTCGGCAAGGAGCGCTACAGCGCGCTCGGTATTGCGCGCGAGGATTGGGAGGCGCGCCAGCGGGCAGCAATCGCCAACTGGAACTGTTTCGGCGCGCCCGCCGCCCTGTTCTGCTACATCGATCGTGACCTGGGCCTGCCCCAATGGGCCGACGTCGGCATGTATCTGCAGACGGTCATGCTGCTGCTCCGCGCCGAAGGTCTTCACAGTTGCCCGCAGATGGCGTGGTCGCAGGTTCGCGAGACGGTCGCGGAGGTCCTGTCACCCCCCGACGGGCTCATCCTCTTCTGCGGCATGTCGATCGGGTACGAGGACCCCACGGTCAGTTATGCCCGTACAGGCCGCGCCCCGCTCGGCGAGACGGTCACGTTCCTCGGCGAATAGTGACTTGCCATCATCATGCGAGATATTGGAGAACGCCATGACCACGCATAAAGTAGGTTATCTAATCGGCAGCCTGGCCAAGGGCTCGATCAACCGCAAGCTCGCCAAGGCGTTGGTGCGGTTCGCGCCGCCGGAACTTGAAATGTCGGAGATATCCTTCAAGGACCTGCCGCTCTACAGCTACGACTATGACGCCGACTACCCTCCGGCTGGCAAGACATTCAAGGCGGCAATCGCAGCCGTCGACGCCGTGCTGTTCGTTACGCCCGAATACAATCGATCCATACCCGGCGGGCTGAAAAACGCAATCGACTGGGCGAGCCGCCCCTACGGCACCAACTCGTTCACACGTAAACCGTCAGCGGTGATCGGCACGTCGCCGGGCGCAATAGGCACAGCAGTCGCCCAGCAGAATTTGCGCAGCGTGCTCAGTTTCTGCAACTCTCCCCAGATGAATGCCCCGGAAGCCTACATCCAGTTCACGCCGGGCCTGATCACCGATGACGGCGAGGTCACGAAAGACACCACCGCCGATTTCCTTCGCACTTTCATGCAGGACTTCTATGTCTTCATCGCAAGAGTTCGCTCAGTGTTGCCGAAAGATGCCTAGAGCCCTGCGGGAGCCGGCGGCGTCCACCCGGGCGGCCAGCTCCTGTTTTTAAAGGGGGCAATGCCCTCAGGCGAAGGCGTAGGAGCCGTCGGGCCGCTTCGGCACGCGCCGCTGCCAATGGATGTAGCCTTCCTCTTCCATCGCCTTCTCGTCCATTTCGACGCCCCAGCCGGGCCGGTCGGGACGCAGCTCCAGATAGCCGTCCTTCGGCAGATAGGGATCGACGACGTAACGGGTTTCCCCCTCCCGCTTCTCGATATCGAGGCCGCCATAGACGTAGGCCTGTCCCTTTGGCAGCCGGTATTCGAGGATACGGAAATTCTGTGCCGCCGCAGAAAAATGAACGTTGACCGCCGTCGCTAGCGGACCCATCGGATTGTGCGGCGCCACGCCGACGAAGAAGGCTTCGGCGAGGGTGGCAATACGGCGCATTTCGCTGATGCCGCCGACGACGCAGATGTCGGGCTGGATGAGGTCGGCGCCCTTGACCTGCAGCAGGCGCAGGAACTCGTTTCTGTTATAGAGCGACTCGCCGGTCGCCAGCACGCAGTTGAGCCCCTGTTTCAGATCGCCCCAGGCCTCGATATTTTCAGGACGCAGCGGCTCCTCGAAAAACAGGGGGTCGTAGGGTGCCAAGGCATTGCCGAGTTGCCTTGCGGCGATCGGCTCGAAAATCTTCGCATGGGCGTCGAAGGCGATCTCATATTCGTCATTGACCGTTTCGCGCAGCGAGCGGAAATAATCCGCCGAGGCTTTGACGACATTGCCCCAGCGATTGGAGTGCATGTCGATACGCCAGGGGCTGAGCTTGAAGGCGGTGAAACCCCACCCCTCCTTCAGACGATCGAACTCGTCGCGGGCCGCCGGTGCATCCGGTGCGGTATAGACGCCGGCATAGACCTTGATGCGGTCGCGCACCTCGCCGCCCAGCAGCTTGTAGACCGGGACGTTTGCCGCCTTGGCGGCGAGGTCCCACAGGCAGTGATCGAGCGCGGAGATCGCGGCAAGGCCGAGCGCACCCGGCGGGAACCGGCTTTGCTGGATCAACAGATTGACGAGATAGTCGACGCGTGTCGGATCCTGGCCGGATAGAAATTCGTAAAGATAATCCAGGAGCGGCGGAAGCGCCTTGTCGGGGCCGTGATTGTAGCATTCGCCCCAGCCAGTTAGCCCGTCATCGGTGTCGAGCGCGACGATCACGCGGGGACGGTCCTTGTCGCGGGTCATGAAAACCCGCATGCGGTCGATCTTCATCTTTCTGTCCTTCTAGCGATTGAAATAGGTGCGGCGTGACAGGCGCGTCTGCACGTAGAGATGCTCGTTGTCGGTTCCGGGATTGTAGGCGCCGGCACTTTGCGGCACCGAGACATTGCCTTCGCTGGGGAAGCGCGCCACGAAAGCCTCGTCGATATCGCAGCCAAGTCCCGGGCCATCAGGAACGGCGATCAAACCGGCGACCTGTTGCGGATGCGGCACGATCGTCTGGCGGCGGCCGTCCCAGTCATCGTCGAGGCGCTCGAGAATGAGGGCGTTCGGGATCGCCGCAAGCAGATGCAGAGCCGCATATTCCGCCACCGGGCCAAGCGAGCCCGAATGCGGCGCCATCTGGATATGATGCGCCTCGGCCATGGCTGCGATCTTCTTCATCTGGGTGATGCCGCCGGCCCGGCCCGTGTCCGGCTGGATCACGTCCACCAGCTCCTTTTCGATGAGCTCGCGCTCGCCGAAGATAGTCGCCAAACGTTCGCCGGCCGCAAGCGGCACATGCGCTGCGTCGCGGATGCGCCGGTAGCCGTCGAAATTCTCCGGCGCGATCGGATCTTCCACCCACATCAATTCATAGGGTTCGAGCGCCCGAACCAGCCGGCAGGCATCCGCAGGCGTCAGCCACGGCGGTCCATGCAGATCGATGGCGATGTCCATGTCGTCGCCGACGGCGTCACGCAACGCGGCGACCTTGCGGACCGGATCGGCGACACCGCCGCATTTGATCGCCTTTATGCCGCGCTCTTTGAGGGCAAGCGCTCGCTCGGGCGTATTCGCATGCGAATAGATCGGAATCCGGTCACGCACCTTGCCGCCGAGCAGCATCCAGACAGGCACGCCGAGCGCCTTGCCCTTGATGTCCCAAAGCGCCATGTCGATGCCAGTCATCGCACCGCCTCCGACCGTCCCGAGCATGCCATGGCCCATCATGGCGATATGCATCTTCTGCCACAGCCGTTCGATATGAGCCGGATCTTCGCCCACGAGGAGTGGGGCGAGATCATGGATCGCGGTCTCGACGACACGCGGCCAGCCCGAGCATTCACCGATGCCGGTAATGCCCTCATCGGTATCGATCTTCAGAAAGAGCCAGTTTCTAGTACCGCCGAACTGCTTGGAGGCGCCACCACCGGAACGTTGGTCGGAAGCCCAGTTCGCGGGATCGGGCTGACCGACATGCATGAGAAAAGTGCGGATCCCGGTGATTTTCATCGCTGAAAAGTTCCATTTTTCAGAATGTCCGGCGCGACATAGCGGAAACGCCGCGAATGATCGCGATCGCGCGGATCGGGGCGCGGGATCGCTGATATGAGCGCCTGCGTATAGGCGTGCTCGGGCGTGCGGCAGACCTTCTCCGCATCGCCAATTTCGACGAGCTGGCCTTTGTACATGACGCCGACACGGTCGCACATGTAGCGGATAACGCCGATGTCATGGCTGATGAAGATATAGGCGAGACCGAGTTCGTCCTGCAGGCGCATCAACAGATCGAGCACCTGCGAGCGCACGGAGACGTCGAGCGCCGAGGTTGCCTCATCGGCAACGATGACACGCGGATTGAGGGTGATGGCTCGGGCAATGCCGATGCGCTGGCGCTGGCCGCCGGAGAATGCGTGCGGGTAGCGTTCGCGGGCCCTCGGATCGAGGCCAACCTGTTCCATCAGATGGCAAACGCGCTCCTCCAGCGCCCGCCCCTTTGCGACGCCATTGACGAGCAGCGGCTCGCCGATGATCTGGGAGACGGTCATGCGCGGGTTGAGGGAGCCGAAAGGATCCTGAAACACCATTCGCAATTCCCGCCTTGCGGCGGCAAGCGTCTGACCTTTTGCCGTTGCCAGATCGATGATGTCGCCGTCGGCGCGGCGATAGAGGATTTCGCCTGCAGTCGGATCGATCAGCCGCATGATCGAGCGGCCCATCGTCGTCTTTCCGGAGCCGCTCTCGCCGACGATGCCCAGCGTTTCGCCCGGCAGAAGCGAAATGGAAACATCGTCCAGCGCTTTCACCTCGCCGAAAGCCATCGATACGTTGCGGAGTTCGAGGATCGGCGCCGCCGTCGTATCGAGCGGCGGGCGCGCCTGCCGGATTTCGGCCTTTGCTTCCAGCTTCAGCACCGAGCCGATCAGCATGCGGGTATAGTCGTCTTGCGGCGCATGAAAAATCTGCTCGACCGGCGCATATTCCTTGGCGACGCCGTTGTGCATGACGAGCACATCGTCGGCGATCTGCGCCACGACGCCCATGTCATGGGTAATGAACAGAACGGCCATGCCCTTGGCCTTCTGCAGCCTTGCGATTAGGTCGAGAATTTCGGCCTGGGTCGTCACGTCGAGGGCCGTGGTCGGCTCGTCGGCGATCAGCAGCTGCGGTTTGCAGGCGAGCGCCATGGCAATCATCGCGCGCTGACGCATCCCGCCGGAATATTGAAAGGCATATCGATCCAGCGCTTTATCAGGCGAGGGAATTTCGACCTGCTTGAGCAGCGATATGGCTTCAGCGCGCGCCTCTGCCTTGCTCATCCTGGTGTGAAGGCGAAGCGCCTCGACGATCTGGTTGCCGACCGTGTGGATCGGCGACAGCGACGACATCGGCTCCTGGAAGATCATGGCGATGTCGCGGCCGCGGATCGCTCGGATCTGACGCCCGCGCGGATTGAGGCTGGTCAGATCGATCGAGCCGCCGTCCTGATCGTTCAGTATGATCGATCCGCCGGATATGCGGCCGGGCGCATCGACGATCTGCAGGATCGATCGCGCCGTCACCGACTTGCCGGAACCGCTTTCGCCGACGACACAGAGCGTCTTGCCCGGCTCGATCGAGAAAGACAGATCGCTAACGGCGCGAAAGACGCCGGTGCGCAGAGGAAACTCGACCGTCAGATTTTTCACCTGGAGCAGCGGCCTGCCGGCAATGGGAACGATATCGGTCATGCCGGCCTCATTTGTTGTAGGGATCGGCCGCATCGCGCAGGCCGTCGCCGAGAAGGTTGAGCGCCATCACGGCGACCACGACGGCACAGCCCGGCATGAAGAGCCATGGCGCGGTGGCGATCGAGCGAATGTTCTGGGCCTCGCGCAGAAGCACGCCCCAGGAGATGGTCGGTGGCTGCAGACCGAGCCCGAGGAAGGAGAGAGAGGTTTCGGCAAGGATCATCGCCGGCACCGCAAGCGTGATCGACGCGATGATATGGCTGGCAAAGCTCGGCAACATGTGGCGAAAGATGATGCGCCTTTCGCGAACACCGTCGAGCCTCGCGGCGGCGACGAATTCCTCGGTGCGCAAAGACAGGAAGCGGCCGCGAACGACGCGGGCGAGCTGTGCCCAACCGGTCAGCGACAGGATGATCGTGATCATCATATATTGCAGCGTCGCAGGCCAGTCCTGCGGCAGCGCCGCGGCCATTGCCAACCAGATCGGGATCGTCGGCAGCGACAGCACGAAATCGATCACCCGCTGCAGGAAGAAATCGATGCGGCCGCCGTAATATCCCGAGATACCGCCGAGCACGATGCCGAGCATGAGCGAGAAGAAGACACCGACGAGGCCGATCGACAACGAGATCTGCGAGCCTTGGACCGTTCGGCTGAAGACATCGCGCCCAAGCCTGTCGGCGCCGAAGAGAAGCAATGGCGTCGTCTTGTCGGGTGAGGCGATCAGATGGATGTTGGTCCTGAACAGGCCGAACACCGAATATTCGTAGCCGCGCCCGAAGAACTGGACGTCGACACGTTTTGTCGTGTCTTCCTTGAAGATGGCGGCCAGCGTCTCAGGATCGCGGGTCAGCTTCATCGGATAATAATGCGGGCCGAAGGAGAACCCGTTCTGCGTATCGATCAGATGCAATCTCTGCGGCGGGTGAAAAGTCGCCCGCGCATTTTGCAGGTTCGGATCGTTGATGGCGAAGAAGCCGGGAAGCAGGGCGACGATATACATCAGCACGGTGACGACGAGCGCCACCATGGCCAGCCGATGCCGGCGGAAAGCCCACCAGATGAGCTGCCACTGCGACGCGACGGCGGCGCGATCCGGCGGAATGTTCGTGACGGTGATGTCGGCCATATAAGGCTCCTATTCCAACCGGATGCGGGGATCGACCAGCGCAAGCAGGATGTCGCTGATCAAAGAGCCTATCAGCGTCAGCGCGCAGATCAGCAGAACGAAGGCGCCGGCGAGATACATGTCCTGAGCCATCAGCGCCTGCAGCAGCAAAGGTGCTGCCGTCGGCAGATTGAGGACGATGGCGACGACGACCGAGCCGGAAATGAGGTTCGGCAGCAGCCAGGCAATCGTCGAGATGAACGGATTGAGCGCGATCATCAGAGGATATTTCATCAGCAGCCGGAACTCAGAGAGACCTTTTGCCCGTGCCGTTGTGACGTAAGGCTTCGGCAGCTCATCGAGCATGTTCGCGCGCATGACGCGGATGAGGCTCGCCGTCGAGGAGACGGCAAGGATAATGACGGGAAGCCAGAGATGCGAGAAGAGGTCGACCATCTTGGCGAAGCTCCAGGACGCGTTCTCATATTCCGGCGAAAAGAGCCCGCCGACATCCTGTCCGAATTCGACCGCCGCGACATACATCAGTACCAGCGCCAGCAGGAAGGACGGAACGGCCAGGCCGAAAAAGGTGAAGGCAGTGAAGAAATAGTCGCCGATCGAATATTTGCGCACCGCGGAATAGACGCCGATCGGCAGCGCGATCGCCCAGGTGGCGATCAATGTCGACAGAGCCAGAACGAGCGTCAGCGCCATGCGCTCCCAGATCAGGTCAGAGACCGGCTGCTGCCATTCGAAGGAAATGCCGAAATCGCCGCGTGTAAGAATGCCCCATATCCATTTGAAATATTGGATGAGCATAGGGTCGCCGAGGCCGAAGCGTTCGCGCAACTGCGCCGCCGTGTTCTGATCGACGATCTCGTTGGAGGCTGCCAGCGTCGCAATATAGGTCGTGACATAATCGCCCGGCGGCAGCTGGATCAGCACGAAAGCGAGGAAGCTGACGGCAAACAGCGATGGAATCATCCATAGGAAGCGTTTGGCGATAAAGACCAGCATAAGGCGCCTCTTGCATTGAACGCCGCCCACCTGGCCTTGTCGGCCGTCAGGACCGGCAAGGCATCTCAGAGGGCGAACTGAAAGAAAGCGCCGTACCGTCGGGGACGGCGCTTAAGACGAAAATCAGCTCGTGAAGGTGAATTGCTGCGGCATTGCAGGGCCAGGATTGGGCCAGGACCAGCTATCCGGCTCCTTCTCGGGAACATTGCGCAGATTGTTGCGGATGATGCCGAAACCGCCGACAGCAAGGCAAAGGCCGACGGTCTCGAACTCCTCAGCCGCGATGTCGAAGATCTGCTTCATGATCGCGCCGCGCTTGTCGAGATCAGCCGTCGAACGTGCTTCGTCGAAGAGCTTCATGCGCTTCTTCTGGCTTTCCGGCGGTTCTTCGCCACGTGCGCCGTTGGAGGTGTACCAAAGCGTCCACGGAATGGCGTAACGCGAGCCCTGCGGATGGAAGGCGAAGAAATCGCGCGGGTCGAGCATCGGATCGAGACCGCCGGGGCCTGGCCATACCGCCGCATCATGGGCGTTGTCGTCGCCGCGGGTGTAATAGAGCGCCCGCTCGATCGTGTTGACCTTCATGTCGATACCGATCTGGGCCCAATGCGTCTTGACCAGCTCCAGGGCATCGACGAGGTCGGGATAGAGCGTCGGAATGACGTCGATCGAGAAGAAGACTTTCTGGCCGTCGGGCCTCAGCCGGAAACCGTCGCCGCCTTTTTTGTAGCCGGCCTCATCGAGCATCGCGCCTGCCTTGTCGGCGTCATATTCGGTGAACTGGCGCGCGTATTTCTCGTTATACCAGGGATGGGTCGGACGCGGCCCAGCCTGGTAGGGCTCGCTCTGTCCGAAATAGACGATGTCGATGAGTTCCGGGCGATTGATGCCGATCGAGAGCGCTTGCCGGAACGCCTTATCCGCAAACATCTTGCGCATGGCAGGATCTTTGTGGGTGATGTTGAAGTAGATCTGGCACTGTTGCGAGGCCGAAGGCACGAGCGTCAGCAGCCGATAATCGCCTTTCTCCATGTTCTTGGACAGCGTCGGCTTGTTGGCCAGAACGCTGATATGGCGTTCCTGGATGTCGATCTTTCCCGAGATGACATTCAGCATCAGCGATTCGACGTCCTGCGAGATGCCGAAGTTGATTTCATCGATGTAGGGAAGCTGGTTGCCCTCGGTATCGACCTGCCAGAAATAAGGGTTGCGGGTCATGACGACGCGCGTCGCGCCACCGGCGTAGGGCTCCTTGATCACCCATGGATCGAGTGTCGGCTTGTCGACATTACCCCATCGCGACGGGATCTCGATGTCGCCGCAACGGCTGCGGAACAGCTCCGTCCAACTGGTGACGCCGGCCTTCTTCGCATCGGCCTCGATATTCGGATTATATTTCGGCAGGAACTGGCTGCAGTAGTGCTTCGGGAACAGCGTCGGATGCTGACCAAGCGGCGTGGCGAGGTTTTCCAGATAAAGCGCGTTGGCGGCCGCAAAGGTGAACTTCACCGTATAATCGTCGATCTTCTCGACGGTGACCGGCTTGCCGGCGACCGCAAGCTGCGCCGGTGTCGAGCTGTAAAGCTCGGTGTTCTTGACGCAATCTTCGATCGCGAAGACGACGTCATCGGCCGTAAAGGGATGACCGTCCGACCAGCGCACGCCTTCGATGAGATGGAACGTGAATTGCGTTGCGTCATCGCTGACTTCCCAGCGTTCGGCAAGGTTCGGCTGCACGGCGGTAAAATCGAGGTTCCAGCGCACGAGGCTCTGGTTGCCGACCATGCGCAGGATGCCGTTATGGTCGGATGAACCGCGAAGGCCTCGGCGCAGCGAACCGCCGTAGGTGCCGACTTTCTCGAACGGCGTCACGACCATCGGCTTTTTCGGCAGGCGCTCGGCGAGCGGCGGCAGCTTTCCATCCGTGGCGAGTTGCGCAAGTGCTGGCGCTTCGCCACCTGCGGCAGAGACGCGACCGGCGATAGACAGCGCCGCGACACCAGCCATGCCGCCAAGTACGGCGCGGCGGGTGACACCACGCGACAGTATTTCATTGGCCATCGAATTCCTCCCTTTTGTGCCGGCGCAGCCTTTGCCCCGGCCGATGCGGCGGGCTCCCGACCCGCCGCTGCGCCCTCCTCGGCGCTACGACCTGAACCATAGACACGTTCGCAAATGATTACAAGAGTTGACAGATAATTACAAATTTTGTAGCGATGTAGCATCGAAATACGATGTTGTGCCGCTGAAATACGGCCAGCAGGATCAAAAACGTTCGATCTGTCAGATGCTGTGCGCCGCCCTGAACATCATGGTCGGCGACAGCCAGGGTGCGACCGTCAACGCCGTCGCATGGCGTCGAGAGACGAGAGAAAAGGACCAGAATGACATTTACGGTCGATGCCGTTTCGAACAGGGGCGCAACGCGCTTCAGCGACATCATCTACGAGAAGATCGTGGGGATGATCGCCGACGGCAATTTTCCGGTGAACGAACGACTGCCACCGGAGACGAAGCTTGCCGCAGATTTCGGCGCATCGAGACCCGTCGTGCGCGAAGCGCTTGAACGCTTGAGAGCCGACGGCTTGGTCGTTTCGCGCAAGGGTTCCGGTTCCTATGTCAGGCAGAGGCCGGATTCGTCGATGCTGAAAATGGTGCCGGTCGGGTCCTTGGCCGATGTCCAGCGGTTCTTCGAATTCCGCGCCGGTCTCGAAGCCGAGGCGGCGGAGCTTGCCGCACGGAACTGGCAGCCGGCCGACAAGGAGCGGATAACGGCAGCGCTTCTTTCGATCGAACAATGCCTGCGCAACGGAGAGCTTGGTGCCGAGGAAGACCAGGCTCTGCATGACGCAATTGCCATGGCGACCGGTAACCAGTTCCACATCACCCTGCGCGAGTGGTTCAAGCCGCATTTCGCCATCGGGCATTCCGTCACGCGAAGCTTGAGCTTGAAGCGGACGCCGGAACAGATCCGCAGCGTCCAGGATGAGCATGCGGTGATTGTCGAGGCGATCTTCGCGCACCGGGAAACCGAAGCGCATGATGCGATGAAAAAACACATACTGAATGCTCGCGCCCGCATGTTCCAGGGCGTTTGAGCACAATGGGAGGAGAAATGATGAAACGGGTCGCCATGACGGGTGCTGCCGGACGTGTAGGAACTCTGCTGCGCCCGCTCCTTCGATCGCATGTCGAAGAGCTGCGCCTGATCGATCTCCAGGAGCCTGCCGGGCTCGGCGAAAACGAGAACTTCGTCAAGGCCGATCTTGCAAAGCTCGACGAGGCGACGGCTGCACTGAAGGATGTCGACGGTGTGGTTCATCTCGCCGGCATTGCAAGCGGCATCGACATGAACGCCATTCTGCACGCGAACGTGCTTGGAACATACAATCTTTACGAAGCGGCGCGGACCAACAAGGTCCAGCGGGTCGTCTATGCATCGAGCAACCATGCCACGGGCTTTTATCCGCGCGGCCAGCTCGTGTCGCCGCTCGACCCGATGCGCCCCGACAGCCCTTATGGACTTTCCAAATGCTGGGGCGAACTTGTGGCGGGGCTGTATTACGACACATCAGGCATTCGCTCTCTTTCCATCCGCATCGGCAATGCGGGCACCTATCCCAACAGCGAGCGATCCGTTGCGATCTGGATCAGCGCCCGAGACCTGGCGCAATTGGTCAGGATCGGCCTGTCGCACCCGTCGATCGCAGCAACGGTGGTTTATGGCGTTTCTGATGCCGAGGAGATCTGGTGGGACAACGGTCTGGCGGCACGATTGGGCTACCAGCCACAGGATCGGCCGCGCGATCACGCCCGCATCGAGGAGGGATCCGAAGGGCCGGTCGCGCTTGCGTTCCAGGGTGGCGGGTTCTGTGAAATCAATCACGACGGCACCATCCGCATGCGCGACGCCGAGGGTCTGGCCAAGAGCCTGGAGACGGTTGAATGACGGCCCCGCTAGTCATCCGCCCGGACGTCCGTTCCGTGATCCAGCAGCCGCTGACAGTCGGTGAATCGCCTGTATGGGACGAGGAGACCGGCACTTTGTGGTTCGTCGATATTCAGGCGCCAGCTCTCGTCCGGCTCTCGGCTTCAGGAAAGATCGACCGCTTCGACATGCCGGCCGCAATCGGCGCCCTCGGGCTTTGCCGCGATCACAAAATCGTCGTGGCGCTCCAGACGGGCGTCCATCTCTTTGATCCCGTCTCTGGAGATTTTGAGCTCGTGTCCGATCCAGTCGGGCGACACATCAACTGCCGCCTCAATGACGGAAAGGTCGGCCCCGACGGGCACTTCTGGATCGGCTCGATCAGCGAAGCCAAGCCGCAGACCGACGAGGCCGCACTTTACCGCGTAAGCGCCGATGGCCGCACGCGGACCGTTGCAACCGGACTGACGAGCTCCAACGGCCTTGCCTGGTCGCCGGACGGCCGGCGGATGTATCACTCCGACAGCCGGCAATGCTTCCTGCAGGCATTCGACTTCGATCCTGATACGGGCGACCTCGGCAATGGGCGCCGGCTTCGCACCTTTACGGAAGACGAGGGTCGGCCCGACGGCGCGACAACCGATCGCGATGGGTTCTACTGGAGCGCCGGCGTTTCCGCCGGTCGCCTAAACCGAATATCGCCCGAAGGCAAAATCGTCGAGATCTACTTTCTGCCGGTCGCGGCACCGACAATGCCGTGTTTCGGAGGGCCGGATCTGCGCACCCTCTTTGTCACGAGCCTGTCGACGGACCGCACCGGACGTTTCGAGGCGGGGACGGTCATCGCTTTTGACGTGGATGCAGAGGGCCTCCCGCCCTTCCGCTTCGGGGCAGGTCACCCTCCAGGATGACAGCGAGCCTCCCTTCGAAATGACAGCGAATAGATGGAAAGATAACGGGGAAGAAAGATGAGCATCGCAACCATGCGCAAGGCGCTTACAGGCGTATCGGGTGTTCCCGTCACCGCCTATGACGGCAAAGGTGAAGTCGAACCTCGGATCACGGCGAAAGTCTATGAGCGAGTGGCGGTAGCCGGCATTCACAACATTGTCGCTGCCGGCAATACCGGCGAATTCTATGCGCTCACGCCGCAGGAAATCAGGATCGTCCATGAGGCGGCGGTTTCAGGCGTCAACGGCAAAGCGCCGGTGACGGCGGCAATCGGCCGATCGCTGCGCGAGGCGATCGTCATGGCGAAAGATGCGGCCACGATCGGCGCATCCGCCGTCATGTCGCATCAGCCGGTCGATCCTTTCGCAGCACCTTCGTCCCAGATCGACTATTTCTGCAATCTTGCGGATGCTTCCACCCTGCCGCTCATCGCCTATGTCAGGGCCGAGGGTTTCAGTGTCGAAGATATCACCCGTCTCGCAAACCACGGCAATATTGCCGGCATCAAATTTGCCACCACCGATCTGATGCTGCTGTCCAGAGCGATCGCTGCAGCCGATCCGGCCGGCGCGCTTTTCGTCTGCGGCCTGGCGGAGAGCTGGGCGCCGACATTTACCGCTGCGGGCGCCCGCGGCTTCACATCCGGTCTCGTCAATGTCGCGCCGCACCTGTCGCTTGCCGTTCACGATGCACTCGAAAGAGGAGACTTCGGCGCGGCAAGGGCTATCGTCAACCAGCTTGAACCGTTCGAGCGGATGCGGACCAAATTCCGCAATGGTGCGAACGTGACTGTCGTCAAGGAGGCCGTCACCTATTCCGGCCTCGATGTGGGCCCCGTGCGCGTGCCGGGATTGCCGCTGCTCGATCGGCATGACCGCGAGGAACTCCATCGGCTGCTTCAGCGCTGGGATGCCGCCGGCAACAACCAGATCCATCCACTCCAGCAGGATTCCGCAAAGGCGGCCGGCTGAGTTCAACACGAGAGCGGCTCCGCTTTTCATGGCAGCGCGGAGCCGCTCTAACCCTTTGTTTTTACGCAATTCCGGACGGAAAACCGCTTCGCACTTTTCCTGGAATTGCTCTATTTCCGCAAACAACAGGATTGGGAGGTCTTGAGATGTTGAGACAGGTACTGACGACGATCGCAATTACCGGCGCCATGATGACGGCGCAGCCCAGCTTCGCGGCGTCGCCGCCCAATATGCTGGTGATCGGCACCAATCTCACGGGCATAAGGACGCTCGATCCGGCGCAGAACAATGCCCGTACGGTTTCCGAACTGATTTCGAACATTTACGACAACCTCGTGCAGCTGTCGCCGGACGATCTTAAAACGTTGAAGCCGATGCTCGCGACGCAATGGAGCGTCTCGGCGGATGGCAAGATTATCACACTGACATTGCGCGATGATGCGGTCTTCCAGAGCGGCAATAAGGTCACCGCCGACGATGCGGCCTGGTCGATTCAGCGCGTCATCAAGATGGGCCAGGTCGGCTCAACCGACGTCGCCCTCTGGGGCTTTACACCCGACAACGTCGAAAAGCTTGTTCGGGCAAAGGACGAGCATACCCTCGAAATCGAGCTGCCGCAGGCTGTGAACACCGATCTGGTGCTCTATTCGCTTGCCGGCTCATCGATCGGCATCATCGACAAGAAGACGGCACTGTCGCATGAGGCAAATGGCGACTTCGGCGGTGCATGGCTTTCTGCCAACTCGGCCGGCAGCGGCCCGTTCGCGCTGACGCAATGGCGGCCGAACGACGTTGCGATCTTCAACGCACGGAAGGACTATTGGGGCGGGGCGCCGGCCATGGCTCGCGTCGTCGCCCGGCACATTCCGGAATCCGGCAACCTCAGACTGCAGCTCGAAGCCGGAGACGTCGATGTCGGCCAATACCTCGCAAGCGGCGACCTCGACGCCCTGTCCACCAAAAAGGACATGGTGATCGAAAGCGTTCCGGGCCTCGGTTTCTATTATATCGCGCTCAACCAGAAAGACCCGGATCTGCAGAAGCCGAAGGTTCGCGAGGCCTTCCAGCATGCCTTTGACTGGAAGGCGATCTCCGGCAACATCATGCGCTATACCGGATTTCCCTGGCAGTCGATGATCCCGCGCGGCATGATCGGTGCCCCTGAGGAAGCTGCCTCACGTTACGATTACGATCCTGCCAAGGCCAAGCAACTGCTGGCGGAAGCCGGCTACCCCAATGGGCTGAAGAAGGTGCTCAATCCGTCAGGTGCGCCGACACTGCCCTTCGCCGAAGCGCTGCAGGCGAGCGCCCGCGCCGCCGGCCTCGATCTCGATCTCGTGCCAGGCGAATTCACGCCGGCCTTCCGCGAGCGAAAATACGAAGTGCTGCTTGGCAATTCCGGCGCCCGACTGCCTGATCCTTTCGCGGTCGCCACGCAATATGCCTACAATCCCGACAATAGCGACGAGGCGCGTCTCGGCAGCTATTATCTTTGGCGCACAAGCATGAAGGTGGACGAGCTCAACACACTCGTCGACCAATCGATGAAGGAGCGCGATACCGGCAAGCGCACGGATATCTTCAAGAAGATGGACGGCATTTACAGCGGCATGGCCTCCCCGCTCGTCATCTTCTTCCAGCGAACCGACCCTTATGTCATGCGCGCCAACGTCAAGGGCTATCATGGGCACACGACATGGTCGACGCGCTGGCATGACGTGACCAAGGAGTAGAACGCCGTGGCGAGCGCCGATCTGACATCGAAGCGAGAAAGCAGCCGTCGTTCTACGGAGGGCGGGTTCGCCGATGCCGCCCCGCACCCTCTAATGAGCCTGTTGCGGCGCCTGGCAGGGCGAGCCGTCGCGGTCGTGACGACGCTGCTCGGCCTGCTCTTCCTGACCTTTTCGATGGGTCGCCTGCTGCCTGCCGACCCGGTGCTTGCCATCACCGGGGCGGAGGTGAGCAAGGAGGTTTATGATCGCGTCTATAATGAGCTGGGGCTCGGGCAACCTGTCTGGATGCAGTTCCTCGCCTATGTCGGGAAGATTGCGACAGGCGATCTCGGCACATCGGCGACGACCGGCCAGCCGATCCTCACCGATCTCCTGACGATTTTTCCCGCCACCATCGAATTGGCGGTCATCGCCATGATCATCGGGGCGATCATCGGTGTTCCCCTGGGGATCACGGCTGCCGTCAGGCGCGGAACGATCATCGATCACGTTGCCCGCATCATCGCCCTTGCCGGCCATTCCATCCCGATCTTCTGGACCGGGTTGATGGCGCTCTTCATCTTCTATGCAAAGCTCAAGCTCGTCGGCGCATCGGGCCGGATCGATGTCTTCTACGAGGGTCTCGTCACGCCGGTGACCGGCTTTCTTCTGATCGACGCGGCGATAGAGCAGCAATGGGACGTGTTTCACAACGCCCTTGGCCACATCATCCTGCCGGCGGCGATCCTCGGCTATTATTCCGTCGCCTATATCAGCCGCATGTCGCGGAGCTTCATGCTGGAGCAACTGAGCCAGGAATACATCATCACCGCCCGGGCCAAGGGGCTTGGCACCCGCAAGGTGGTCTGGCGCCATGCATTCAAGAACATCCGGGTGCAGCTTTTGACGATCATGGCGCTGACCTTCGGCGGGCTGCTCGAGGGGGCGGTGCTGATCGAAACCGTCTTCGGGTGGCCGGGGCTCGGCCAGTACCTGACCCGGGGGCTGCAGATGAACGACATGAACGTGGTCATGGGGTCCGTGCTGACGATCGGCGCCGTCTTCCTGACAATCAACATACTGTCGGACTTCCTTTATCGCATTCTTGATCCGAGGACACGGTGACGCCATGACGATCTCCTCTGAGCACGCAGACAGCGTTAACACCGGCGGCCTTCGCAACTGGCTGCTGGCACCGGAGCCTCGAGGCTGGTTCCAGTCATCGGCGCAGCAAATTCATCAGGGCTGGCGGAAATTCAGCCTGCACCCACTTGGACTGGCCGGATTAGCCATCATCCTACTGCTGATCGTCGTGGCGCTGGCCGCCCCTCTGTTGACGAGCTACGATCCGATCGTTCAGGACATGGCTGGACGGCTTGCCCCGCCATCGGCGAGCCATTGGCTCGGCACCGACAATTTCGGCCGCGACGTCTTTTCCCGCGTGATCTATGGCGCCCGCACCACGCTCTACATCATCATGCTCGTCACGGTCATCGTCGCCCCGCTCGGCCTGCTGATCGGTACTGTCTCAGGTTATTTCGGCGGCATCGTCGATGAAATTCTGATGCGCGTCACCGATATTTTTCTCTCCTTCCCCGGCCTCGTGCTGGCGCTGGGTTTTGCCGCAGCGCTCGGTCCGGGCATCACCAATGCGATCATCGCGATTTCACTGACGGCCTGGCCGCCGATCGCGCGCCTGGCGCGGGCCGAGACGCTCAGCCTGCGCAAGGCGGACTACATCGCCGCCGTGCGCCTGCAGGGCGCAACATCGATCGCAATCATCACGCGCCACATCCTGCCGATGTGCATTCCCTCAGTGATCGTCCGCGTCACCCTCAACATGGCCGGCATCATCATCACTGCCGCCGGCCTCGGTTTTCTCGGCCTCGGCGCTCAGCCGCCGTGGCCGGAATGGGGTTCGATGGCCGCCAGCGGACGTGAATTCATGCTCGACAGCCCCTGGGTCATCGCAGCACCCGGCATTGCCATCGCGCTCGTCAGCCTCGCCTTCAACCTCGTCGGCGATGCGCTTCGCGATGTTCTCGATCCCCGAGGTTCAGAATGACGGACTTGATCGATATCCAGAACCTCGAAATCGCCTTCGGCGGCGGACAGGTGCGGGCCGTGCGCGGCGTCAGCTTTTCGCTTGGACAGGAAAAGCTCGGGATCGTCGGTGAATCCGGCTCGGGGAAGTCGACTGTCGGCCGCGCGATCATGAAGCTGCTGCCACCGACCGCGATCGTCAATGCCGAGCGGATGCGCTTTCGCGACGTCGATCTGCTCAAGGCGACCGAAAAAACGATGATGACGATCAGGGGCCGGCGGATCGGCCTGATCCTGCAGGACCCGAAATATTCGCTCAATCCCGTCATGCGGATTGGCGAACAGATTGCCGAGACCTACCGCTTCCATCATCCGAGGACGAGCAGGGCAAAGACCTGGCAGCAGGCGCTCGATATGCTCGAGGCCGTTCAGATCCGCGATCCGGAGCGTGTGGCCCGCCTTTATCCGCACGAAATCTCGGGCGGGATGGGCCAGCGGGCGATGATCGCCATGATGCTGATTGCCGAACCCGAAGTGCTGATCGCCGACGAACCGACGTCAGCGCTCGATGTGACGGTGAGGCTCGAAATTCTCGCCCTGCTCGACGAGCTCGTCTTGCGCCGCAATCTCGGGCTGATCTTCATCAGTCACGATCTCAATCTCATCAGGAATTTCTGCGATCGCGTTCTCATCATGTATGCAGGGCGGGTCGTGGAAGTGCTCGAGGCGCGCGATCTCGACAAGGCCCGACACCCCTATACGCAAGGGTTGCTGGCATCCTTGCCGACGATCGAAGATCCGCCTGCCCGGCTGCCGATCCTGAAACGAGATCCGGCCTGGCTTGAAGAATTCGTATTGGAGCCGTCGCGGTGATTAAAATCGACAATCTTACGGTCCGTTTCGGGCCTGGGCAGCGGCCTGTCGTCCGAGACGTAAGCTTCGCCATCGAAAAGGGAACTGCTTTCGGCCTGGTCGGCGAGTCCGGCTGCGGGAAGTCCACTGTCCTGAGGGCGCTTTCCGGCCTCAACGCCAACTATGACGGCCGGATCGAGCTCCACGGCGAGACGTTAAATCAGCAGCGCAGCCGGCCTTTCTTCCGCCGGGTGCAGATGGTGTTCCAGGATCCTTACGGATCCCTCCATCCCCGCAAGACCATCCGCTCGCAGCTGAAAGAACCGCTGCGCAACCAGGGGCTGGATACGAATTCGGTCGACATGAACGCGGTCCTGAGATCGGTTGGCCTCGACCCGGCGCTGAGCTACAGATTTCCGCACCAGCTGTCTGGAGGCCAGCGGCAGCGCGTGGCGATCGCCCGTGCGCTGATGCTGGATCCGGATGTACTGCTTCTCGACGAACCGACATCGGCGCTCGACGTGTCCGTTCAGGCCGAAATCCTCAATCTCCTCCAGGATCTGCGCACCAATCGCGGTCTGACCTATCTGCTCGTCAGCCATGATCTCGCCGTCGTCTCGCACATGTGCAGCCGAGTCGCCATCATGGAAGCGGGCGAGATCGTCGAACAGGTCGATGTCGGCGCCTTGCGAAAAGGTGCGGTTGAACACCCCTATTCGCAACGCCTGCTGCGCGCGAGCAGGATGTACGGAAGGGCGTAGCCGTGGCTCGGCACGGGGCCCTGCCTGCTTTTTGACGCCATCAAGCTACCGACCGCAATGTGCGTCGATAGCAGAAATGATTTCTTGCCAATCTTCGGGATGCATTTCGTGGCCGCCACCTTCGAGCCGAACGAGCTTCGCTCCCTTGACGGTTCGTGCCAACAATTCGCCGTGCTCAACAGGGTAAATCGGATCGGCCGTTCCGTGTATGACAAGGAGGTGCGCGATCAGCTCACCCAGTTTTCCCCTCAAGGTCTGGCCGCCCTTGAGCATGAAATGATTGGTGGCGCTGACGAAGTTCTTGGCCCGTTTGACGTCACGTTCAACAAAGGCGCGCGCCCGCCCTTCGTCGTAAGGATGCGCCGAACCAGCGATCATCTGGGTATCCTTGACGAGGAATTCGATCACCTGGGCATTGTCTGTCCAATCGACGTTCTCACCCGTCGATGCGTGCTCCATGTAGGCGTCGGTGGTATGGGGCAGAGCACTGGTATCAACGCCCACCGGCGTGGTGGAGATCAGCGTTAGCGTCTTGACGCGCTTCGGATTTGAGAGTGCGGCGATCTGGGCGATCGTGCCACCCAACGACATTCCGATCAGATTGGCGCCGTCGATGCCGTAGCCATCGAGTACCCTGATGGCGTCCTCAGCCATGTCGTCCATTGCATAGGGCGGTTCGCCCGGCGGGTAGATCGTCGAGCGGCCGGTGTCTCGATTGTCGTAGCGGATGACATAAAACCCGTGATCAGCAAGTTTTTGGCAGAAGTCGTCCGGCCACCACAACATTGAAGCCATGGCGCCCATGATGAGCAGGATCGGCTCATGCGCCGGATTGCCGAAAGCCTGAGTGGCAATCTCGACGTTATCAAACTTGATCATACGTTCAGTCACTTGGGGGCATCCTTTATTGGGTTGGATGAAGCAGCGAAAGTCTTCGTATCTGCAGGCTTCCACGCGAAGGTCACTCGACGTCCGCATATTCCCCAACCTGTGGCTAAGGTGGGTGGTGCCGCATCGGGCATTTTGAGTATGGCGGGCCCCAAAAACCATTTTGGCTGCATAAGGTGATCCAATCAGATCCAGGTCAGGGTTCCGGGGACTGAACATCACCGGTGCTTGGGATCTCCACATCGCCACTCTGTTACGTCGGGATGACTATGTCTTCATCTCTGCTAATCTCGAAATTCAGGTATCGGAGCATCTTGTGTCGACATCCCTCAGAAGGTCTCGGTTTTCAGGCCGTGCAGTAGAACTCGATTCGATGGAATCCGCTTTCCGAGATGTTTCTGGCGGGCGGCAACGTTCCTTTCTTCTCGGGGCGGAAGCAGGCGGGGGCAAAACCCGGCTGGTTGAAGAGTTTGCCAACCGATTGTCCGGCCGTGCCCTGATTCTGAAAGGCGGGTGCATTGAGCAGCGGGAATCTGCGTTGCCCTATGCACCTGTAACGGCAGTGCTGCATGAGCTTGTTCAGCTTCGCGGTGGGCCTGCGGCCAAGTCGCTTGTCGGCGCCGAGGGTGCGCGCGAGCTGGCCTGGCTTCTTCCCGAATTCGGCGAGACCTCTCAAAGGTTCGATGCTGGCATCGCAAGAGCGCGGCTGTTCGAGGTGCTGCGAAAGTTGTTCGAGGAGCTGGCACGAGAGATGCCGCTCGTCGTGGTCATCGAGGATATTCACTGGGCCGACCAGGCGACATGCGATCTGCTTCGCTTCCTCGCGACGCGGCTGAAGAAAATTCGGATCATGCTGATCGTCACCTATCGACCCGAGGAGACCAGCGCCACCAACGCCCTGCGGACGACCATCGCGGACCTCTCACTTTCCGAGGGCGCCGAGGTGTTGACGCTTCCCCGCCTTCAGCGCGCGGAGGTCGCCGTGCAACTCGAGGGGCTGCTGGGACACCCGCCAACACCTGCGATGATCAATGAGGTCCATGCGCGGTGCTGCGGAATCCCGCTTTTCACGGAGGCGCTCGTCGACGCCGGCGGAAGCTTGCGCAAAGATTTTCCTGGTTCGCTCAATGACTACCTGCTGAGATCTGTCAGGGACATGCCGGCGCCGACGGCCAAGCTGTTGAAGGTGATGGCGCTCGGCGGTCCGCATATCACCCATGCGCTTCTTCGCAGCGTGGCTGACAAGGCTGACCTTGAATTGGCAGAATTGCTGCGTCCTGCGATTTTGGCTGGGATCCTGGTGCCTGATGATGATGGATATGCTTTCCGGCATGCACTTATTCAGGAAGCAGTGCGGGGTGACCTGATCGCCGCCGAAAAGGTGGCCATCCATCGCGCCTATGCCGAGATGCTCGAACGCGGACCGGTTCCAAGCTACCGGGTTTGGCATTCCGTTGCGCTCGCGCGCCATTGGCGCGGCGCCGGCCAAGCCGAAAATTGCCTGCGATGGGCCTGGCAATCCGCCACGGAAGCCGCTGCCACTTTCGCCTATGCAGACCAGACGGAGATGCTGAAGCTCGTGCTGGCAGTGTGGCCCGAGGTCGATGATGCGATTGAAATGATCGGCGCGGATCACTGCAGAGTGTTGGAACTCGCTGCCGACGCCGCCTGCTGGGCAGCGGAGGCGGAACAGGGGCTGGCCTTTGTCGAACGCGCACTCGCCGAAGTGGATGCGGATCGCGACAACGAGCAACTGGCAGCGCTTCTTCTACAGCGCGCGGTGATGCGTCAACACGCACTTATCCCAGGCGAGATCGCCGACCTTGAGCGCGCGCTTGACCATGCACCCGATTCCACAAGGCTGCGCGCGGACGGACTGGGCCAGTTTTCCCGCGCGCTGATCTGGAGGGGAGAGTTCGATCGCGCCAGGCGCCTCGGCGACGAACTGAAGGATCTGTCCGAAAGGCTCGATGATGAGGAGTACCGCATGGAGGCACTGATCGTTGCGAAGTCTTTGGACATGGCATCGGGCAGTTACCACATCGATGCCCTATGGAGCGTTGTTGCCCGCGCCAGGCAGGCCGCCATCGGAAGGGTCGAGGTGCTGGCGGGCGCGGCATTGCTTCAAGCCCTGCTTGAGACAGGAAAATACGCTCAGCTCATTGAAGTCGGACCGGCGATCTTTGCGCGGACAGTCGAGTTCGGCCAGGCGCGCTATATCGGGGCGATAGTCGGTTCGCCTTTGTGCCGCGCCCTCCTCGCTTTGGGCCGCGTTTGCGAAGCCATTGAGACGTGCGAGCGGATGGCGGCATTGGATCCGCTGCCGCTGGGGCTCGTTCATGTTTTGGAATGCCAGGCGGAGATCGCCTTGGTATTGGGGAATTCGGATCGAATTGCCGTGGCGGCAAGGTCCTTGCGCAGTCTGCCACCAGGCCCTCAGGTTGCGAGCCGCGTGGCGGCCGATCTTCTCAGATTTGGCATCGAAAGCCGCGCGTTGGCGGGTGACATGGATCAGTCTGCGATCCTGGTAAGATCCGCCTTGACCCATTTCGAGAAGCAAGGAGGCGTCTCTTGGCCGCTCCTGGCCTCGGCGATGCGTGTTGCCGTTGATACGAACCAGAAAGATGTCGCCCGGCAGTTCGCGGACCTTGCTGCTCGATCCCAGTGCCGCAATGCGGTGGAGGAAGCCGAGAGGCTGGGCATCCTGGCCGAGATGTCGCGCTCGACGGGTTCCGACCTCGGTGCGTGGGAATTGGCTGCCCAAAGCTGGGCTGATTTGAGCCAGCCCTTCCGGCAGGCATATGCCCTTATGCAGGCCGGTGGTGCTGCAGTGACTGCCGGCAAGCGCGCAAAGGGTGCGGGCCATTTCCGGCGAGGCGCGGATCTTGCCCATTCGATCGGCGCTCCCCTCCTGGGCAATCAGATCGAGACCCTCGCCGAGAAGGCCCGCATCGATCTACGAGACGGGAAGGAGGGTGGCATGCCGAAGGCACCCCTCGGCCTGACGGATCGGGAATTCGAGGTGCTCCGGCTTCTCGCCGCGGGACAGAGCAATCGCGAGATCGCCGTCAATCTGTTCATTTCCTCGAAGACGGCGAGCGTTCATGTCTCCAACATCTTGAGCAAGCTCTCCGTCCCCAGCCGCGGCGCTGCGGCCGCAATGGCGCACCGGCTCCGGATCGTCGATCCGGCTTAAGGTTCGCTTGTCTGGCTATACCCTACCGCTATCTGTCTTTCCCACGATACCCGGCCTCGCATTCCTATTTCATTCCTTGTCTAGGCATGTTGCCTGATGTGCTTACGCCTGCCTTAGGCCGATGATGGTTTGAGACGCCCCGAGCGGCGTCCAGGATGCAAACCATTCGGAGGTCAAATGCACATCTCTTCCGCCACCTTGGCCAACACCCAGCGCACAATCGATTCTTATGAAGGTTGCGCCGATGAATATAGTCGCATCGTTGATCCGTTTCCCTCGCCAAGCCTCGAGGCGGCTCTGCGCCAGGTCGCTACCGCCGCTGGCAAAGACGGCCAGATCCTTGAGATCGGATCGGGGGCCGGATGGGATGCGGATTTCCTGGAGACACAGGGCGTTTCGGTAAGGCGAACCGATGCCACGCGACGGTTTCTGGAACTGCAGGCGGCGCGCGGCAAGGAGGGCGAGCTCCTCAACGTCATCACCGACGACCTCGGCGGCCCCTATGACGCGGTGGTCGCTCTCTGTGTCCTCATACATGTGCCGCGTGACCAGACCGGCCCTGTCCTCGAAAAGATCGTCGCTGCGCTACGCCCGGGAGGCGTCTTCCTGGTGTCGATGCGGGATGGGGACGGAGAGACGAGCGGCGCCTACCATATGTCCTACTGGCGCCGGGACGACTTCGCGGCGTGCATCCAGAGGGCGGGCCTGGCTCTTGAATGGGACGCATACAGGGTGAACCGTGACGGCGATGGGTGGCACACGTTTTACGCTCGGAGACCAGAGTGACGCGGTTTCGTGCCGTGCGCTATGCAGGCCCCGCCAGGCTGTGCCGATGATTGTTGCGCCATCAACGAAGGTGCCTGCCGGACTTCATCTCAGGCGATTCTTTTCGGGTGTACCAACCAGTCGTGCAGCCTCGATATTTGCCTTCTGAAGCGCGGTGTTCATCGTCTTCCCGGATGCGATTTCCGCAGCAAGGACGCCGATGAACTCGTCTCCGGCCCCGTGCGTGCTCTCAACCTCAACCTTGACTGCTGCAACGGCGATCTCTTCTCCGCTGCGATTTGCGTAGGCGACACCCGATCCCCCGGCGGTCACCACGACTTCGGGGAAGATCTTCACAAGCTTCCTGGCCGCCTCCAAAGCGCCGTCAAGCGTTTCAACAACGGGAACGCCTGCCAGCATTTCGGCTTCGATGGCATTGACGACGATGATGTCGATCAGATGTTGCAGATCGTTCGACAGAACGCGTGCCGGAGCTGCATTGATCAGCACGCGCCCGCCTGCCTGCTTGACGGCCTTTGCCGCCGCGACGTTGGCGGCATCCGGAATCTCGTTTTGCAGGACGAGAATTGTTGTTCTGCTGAGCAGCTCTCGAGCTGCCGAGACATCGTGGTCGCCAAGCGTCAGGTTGCTTCCCGACACGATAACCGCCCCATAGTCGCCTTCGGCATCGAAAATCGCGACACTCATGCCGGTTGACTGCGATGCATCACGTCGGACGAATGTATGATCGACATTTTTGCGAGTGAGATTTGCGATTAGAAAATCCCCGAAGTCATCACCAGCAACCGCCCCGATCATGAAGGTGACGACCCCGGTGCGGGCAGCCGAAACCGCCTGATTGCCGCCCTTGCCGCCGCTTTTCGGATGCCAGGATGTCCCCGTCACTGTCTCGCCCTTTCGGGGCCGGGCCGGTCCGAAGACGGCGATATCGTAGTGAAGGCTGCCGAAGACGGTGACAACAGGCGAAAATGTCATGGGAGGCGATCTTTTCGTTTGGACGTGACGGCGGACATGGTGCGTTCAAGATTGCGTTCGGCTGCCTGATAGTCACGCTGGGCGACGGCAACGAAGATGGCATCAAGGATGTTGAGCTGGGCGATGCGCGCTGCGGCATTTTCCCCCATCAGCGGTGAACCTTGTGCGGTGGAACACAGAACCACGTCTGCGGACTGGGCGAGAGCCGAGGAATCGTAGTTGGTGATTGCAATGGTGCGCGCACCGTTCCTGCGCGCGAGCTGGATTGCCTCGATCACAGCGATCGTGTTGCCCGAATGGGAAAAGCCAATGGCGATATCGCCATCCAACAGCAACGAGGCCGACATCAGCATCATGTGGGAATCGTCGAAGACGCTGGCGCGCACGCCGATGCGAAGAAACTTGTGCGCCACATCCCGTGCGATCTGCGCCGAGCCGCCGACACCGTAAAAGTCGCGGTTTCTCGCCTGGTGGATCAGATCCGCTGCCCTGTCGAATGCTTCCATATCGAGAATGGCAAGCGTTTCCTCAAGGGCGTGGATCGAGGTGCGAAACACTTTCTGGACGATTTCAAGCGACGTATCCTCGACGGACAGTTCCTGATGCATCTCTGCCGTTGGCTGGCGGTTATACTGGCTGACGGCGGAGCGGAAGTCACGGAAACCGGAGAAGCCGAGCTTCTTGGTGATCTTGACCACCATGGCTTCGGAAACGCCGGCGTTCTCCGCGATCTGCTTGAGCGACGTCTCGTCACTGAAATCGCGCAAGGCGAAAACGGTATCGACGACCTTTGCTTCGAGCGGCGTCAAGAGCGGCATCATCATGCGGATGCGTGGCCCGACGGCCTTCATGTCGAAGCTTTCAGCGTTCATCCCCGTCCCCTTGTCGCGCGATCGATCATCATGGCGACGAGGATTATAAGGCCGGTGGCGAGCAGTTGATAGAAGGCTTGAACGTTCATCAGCGTCAAACCGTTACGCATCGCACCAAGGATGATGGCGCCGAGGATCGTGCCGAGAATGCTTCCCTTGCCACCCATCAGCGAAGCGCCGCCGATGGCTGCAGCCGCAATCGCGTCAAGTTCCCATAGGTTGCCGAGGATAGGCTCGGCAGCCCCGAGACGCCCGATCAGGATCAGCGAAGCGAGTGCTGCCAGCCCCCCGGAAATGACATAGGCCGTGATCTTGGTGCGCGCAATCGGAACGCCGGCCACATAGGCTGCCTCTTCATTGCCACCGACCGCCATCAGATATTCGCCGATCGGTGTCTTCTTGAGCAGGATCCAGGCGGCAATCGCAACGACAGCGACGATAATGACTGGCGTCGGAATGCCGAAGAGATTGCCGTTGAAGAGTGAGCGGAAGCCCGTGGGAATGCCGAGAACAGGATTGCCGCCGGTATAAATGAGCGCGATGGCCCGGTAAGTGCTGAGCGTGCCGAGCGTGACGATGAACGGCTGCAGGCCGACATAGGCGACGAGCGCGCCATTGATGAAGCCGCAGACGACGCCGACGCCGAGACCGGTGAAGATCGCCAGCGGTATCGGCGTGCCGGTCAGAAGAAGGGTCGCGGTGATGACGGCGGAGATTGCGGCCGTCGGACCAACGGATAAATCGATGCCGCCCGAGATGATCACCAGTGTCATGCCGAGCGCAAGGCACGCATTGATGCTCGACTGCTGGAGGATATTGATGAGGTTTCGTTCGGAGACGAAGCCAGGAACGAGCGCGGCAAACACGGCCATGATGATGATGAGCCCGATCAGGGTTCCGGCATCGCGGAGCGAAAACGAGAAGCGGCGAAAGACCGGTGCGGGCTTAACGGATGCAGTCGAAGAACTGGTCATTGGGTGTCCTGTCTGGTTCACGCGGAGCTCGCAGTGCGGGCGACGGTGGCGCCGGGGTTGGCCCCGGGAATGGCATGCGCGACGATCGCGCTTTCGCTCAGCTGGTCGCGTGGAATGTCCGCAGCGATCGAACCTTCCCGCATGACCAGCACGCGGTCCGAGAGCCGGATAACCTCCGGCAGTTCGGAGGAGACGACGATGATCGAATGGCCTTCGCGGGCAAGATCCTCGATCAGATGATAGATCTCGGACTTGGCGCCGACATCGATACCGCGGGTGGGCTCGTCGAACAGCAATATCTGCGACTTGGCCGCCAGCCAGCGGGCAATAATCGCCTTCTGCTGATTGCCGCCGCTGAAAAGGCGGATGGGGCGATCCAGTTGAAACGGCCGCAGATTGACGCGCTTCAACAAATCTTGTGCGGCCGCACGGAGCTTGCCCGTGTTGATCATGCCGCCCGACGAAAAGCTGGAAAGCGAAGCGAGCGCCATGTTGGTACTGACTGGACGTAGGGGAATGATCCCTTCCCGCTTGCGTTCTTCCGGCACGAGACCGATGCCGGCGGCGATCGCATCGCGCGGGGAGGCGAAGCGCACGGCCTTGCCGTCGATGGCGATCGACCCGTCGCTCAGGCGGTCAGCGCCGGCCAGAAGCCGCAGCAGTTCCGTGCGACCGGAGCCCACGAGCCCGGCAATGCCAAGCACTTCACCCTTGTGCAGCGTGAACGACACATCGCGGATCTTCGTTGCGGATGACAGGTTCTTGGCCTCGAGCTTGACCGTATCGGTGACGAAGGAATTGTGTTCCTCTTGCATCAGCTCGCGACCGACCATCATCGCGATCACGTCCTTTTCCGAGGCACTCTTGAGATCGACCATGCCGACGAGCTTGCCATCGCGCATGACGCTGGCGCGCTGGCAGATGCGGAAGACCTCGTCCATCTTGTGGGAGACATAGATGATCGAGACCCCACTCGCCGAAAGGCTGGCGATCACCTCTGCCAGACGGTCGAACTCGCTCGGCGTCAGGCTCGACGTCGGCTCGTCCATGGCGATGACCTTCGCCTTGTCGAGCAGCGCGCGACCGATCTCGACGATCTGGCGTTGCGCGACCTTGAGGGAGGAGATCGGCGCTGAAGGATCAATAGTCCTATCGATCAGCGAGAGGGCTTGCGCCGCGCGGCTCTCCTGCTCACGGCGGGAGACGAAAAGACCACCCAGGCGGGTCAGCGGATGACCGAGAAACATGTTCTGGGCGACGCTCAAATGCGGCACCTGCTGCAATTCCTGGTGAATCATGGCGACGCCCACACTGCGGGCATCTATCGGCCTTTTGAGGATCAGGGCCTGACCATCGACAAAGACCGTTCCGGAGGTCGGGCGGAACACGCCGGAGAGGATTCGCAGAAGTGTGGATTTGCCGGCGCCGTTTTCGCCTAGAAGTCCGTGGATCTCGCCGGCTGCAACATCGAACGACACGTCGGCCAGGGCGTTCACCCCGGGGAAGCTCTTGGAGATCGTCTCGAATCTCAGTCGCGGCACCATCACTCCACCTCCTTCAACACATCGGGATGCCGGCCTTGACGGCCGGCATCGTCGACATTCGTTACTTGGCTGCCTTGGCATCTTCCATCAGCACCGCCCGGACATCGACGCCCGCACCCTGGTAGCGGCTGAGATTGTCGGCGGTGATGAGGGCCTGCGGGGTCGCCACCACGCGTGGCAGCTTCTGGCCGGCAACCAGGCGCAGCGCGGCCTCGAGCGCCACTTCGCCGGTCAGGACCGGGAAGCTGTCGACCGTGCCGGTCAGTTCGCCGGCCTTGATCGAAGCGTAGGCGTCAGAGATGCCGTCGGTGCCGAAAACAGCGACCTTGCCCTGGAGGCCTGCGGCTTTCACGGCCTCGACGATGCCGAGCGCCATGCCGTCATTGTTGGCATAGAAGCCGACCAGGTCGGGATGCTGGTTAAGGATGTTGGTTGCAGCATCGTAGGACGTCTGACGATCCCAATTTCCCGGAACGCTGGCGACGACTTCGAACTTGCCGCCTTCGCTGATTGTCGATTTGAAACCGTCGGTGCGTTGCACCGCCGCATAGACGCCGGCTTGACCTTCAATGATGGCGACCTTACCGCCCTCGGGACGATGCTCGATGAACCATTTGGCCACGCGCACGCCGTTGTCGCGCTGGACGTTGCCGACATAATGCTCGGCCTGCGGAATGACGGCATCGTTGACGTTGACGACCGGAATATTGGCCGCCTTGGCCTGCTCGATGACCGGCTGCAGGTTGGCGTCCGTCTGCGGAGAGACGAGCAAGACGTTATAGCCCTGCGTGATCATGCCCTCGGCGATGGTCAGCTGGCCGAGCTGGTCACCCTCGCTCTGGGCAGCCTGATAAATGACGGGAACGTTGACCTTCTTGCCGAGGGCCGCGTAGCCTTCGCCCAGCGAGCGCCAGTATTCGTTCGTCAGTGTCTTGGAAACGGCGCCGGCCTTCGTGCCTTCGGGCAGCTTGGGCAGCGCGCCAAGCTTTGTCTCGAGCTGCGACCAGTCCATACGGTCCTTTTCGGTATCGGAATTGAGGGGCGCGAGTTCCTGCGCGACGGCCGCGCCGAACAGGAGGCTGGCGGCAATGCCGGCAGCAAGGGTCGTCTTCAAAAAGGTCGTCATCGGTTCCTCCCGGATAGGGTCGATCGGCACGCCTCCGGCATGCCTTGGGTTCAAGGGTCGTAGAAATTCAGGGTATGTTGACGGTCAGGCAGTTCAGCCGAGCATGAGTTCCTGGACAACCGCCTGCGCAGAGACTGCATCCTGTCGGTCAATCGCCCCGGAGAGACGATTGTCCTGCTCGAGGCGATCCACCACCGTCAGCATCCGCTTGACGGTCTGGATGTTCACCTCGCATTCGTGGACCGGATCGAGACCGGTCATATCGGGGAACGTGTCGAAATAGATCGCGCCGTCATAACCGTCCTTGCGGATCTGGCGTAGCAGCTCGATCGTCTGCTGGGCATGCACCGCGCCGACCATCAGACCGTCGTCGCGTTTGGCATAGCCGTCATTGAGATGAACACCCAGAACGCGGCTGTAGCGGGCAATGAGAGCTGCGGCAAATGCCGGCTGCTCGTCGGCATAGAGCACATGGGCAAAGTCCAGCGTGACGCCGAGATTGGGCATATCGACATCCTTGATCGCCAGGAGCGTGGTCGCGCAGTCGGGCATCAGGCTGTAGGAGCGTGGCTCGTTCGGCTTGTATTCGATGCTGATCTCGCAGTCGGGATCATGCATGCAAACTTCACGAATTCCGTCTATTTCGTGTTGCCAAAGCGTATGGTAGTCCGCCTGAAAGGCATAATCGAAACCATCCTGTCCAAGCCAGATCGTCATCAACTTGCTGCCGGCGGCGCGGGCCGAGTCGATGCCCTTCTTGGTGAGATCGATCGCTTCGCGGCGAACTGCCGGATCGGGGTTGGTGAAAGCGCCGATTTTGAAGGCCGGATTGGTATAATAGCGCATGGCGAAGCCGTTGATGGCCAGGCCGAGATCACCGATCTGACGCGCCAGGACGGCCGGATCGTCGGCCACATGGTCAGGATAATTGAGATCGAGATCGGTTAGACCATCGACCTTGGCAGCGCGCGTCGCCATTTGCAGGACGGTCGGCTTGCCGGAAAGCTCCGGCCATTCGGCCGTTGGCTTCGAGGCAAAAGAATTAAGGCGGGTGGCGAATTTCAATTGGGTCACGGCTTTGGCTCACTTCAGTCGCTATGCACACTACTTCACAGAATAATTTATATTTGTAAAGTTATAAGTGTTGTGCAATGCGTCAATTCGTTGTGGGCCGCGTCGGAGATATCTGCTTCCGCCCTTGCCTCCCTCGCCAAAGCACCGGCGTGCGGAAACCCGCCGCCGGTATTGACAGCCTTGGCTGGATGGAATTCGAAAGGGCCCCAAATGGGTCGCCTGTACGGCAGGATGTCGGCGTCAGCCGGCCATTACGGCCTCGATCTCGGCAAGCGAGGGCATGGCAGGGGCCGTCCCGCGTCTCGTCACGGCGATGCCGGCAGTGGCGCAGCCGAAGCGGACAGCATCGAGCGGCGGTGCGCCTCGCGCAAGTGCTGCTGCAAAGCCGCCGACGAAGGCATCGCCGGCGCCGGTCGTATCGATGACCGGGCCGCAGGAGACGGCTGGCACATGAGCCGACTGCCCGGCATTGTGAAACAACACGCCGCGGGCGCCGAGCGTGATGACCGCCGCACCCACTCCCTGCGCCAAAAACACGTCAGCTGCGCGTTTCGCATCGTCCAGCGTTTCGATCGGAAAGCCGACCAGGGCCGCGGCTTCTGTCTCGTTCGGGATGATATAGTCGCAGAGCCGGTAGATCTCCGCTGGAAAGGCGCCCGCGGGTGCGGGGTTGAAAATCGTGGTGACACCGGCCTTCCTTGCAATATCAAGCGCCCGATGGGCCGCGGGTGCAGGCTGTTCCAGTTGGGTGATGAACACTGCGGATTGCTCGATCGTCTCGCGCGCTCCCTCGACATCCTCGATGCCGATCGTGCCGGCTGCCCCGGCGTAGACGATGATAGCGTTGTCGCCGGTGCGGTCGTTGACATAGATGAAAGCGGCCCCTGTCGGCTTGTCGTCCATGACGATCAGCTTCGCCGTCACGCCGGCCTGCTCATAGGTCTTGAGCGCCAGATCGCCGAATGTGTCGCGACCGATCTTCGAAATGAAGGACACGTCGGCTCCCGCACGCGCGGCAGCCACCGCCTGATTGGATCCCTTACCGCCTGGACCGACGGAGAAGCCGCTGCCGGCGATGGTTTCGCCCAGGGCCGGCATGCGCGGCGCGAGATAGGCGGTGTCGGCGACAAAAATGCCGAGAATGGAAATTCCGGTTCTCATGGCTGACACCTCACACGCCTGCAGGTGGGATGACGCCCTTGGTGAACAGGAAGCAGCCATAGAACCGCGTCTCGCCGGTCGAGATTACACAATAGGCCTTCTTGGCGAGATCGTAGAAGGCGAAGCGCTCGATGCCGTACATGGGCGAAGGTTTGCCTTCCGCCCGGTCGATCTCCGCCTGCACCTCGCTTTGTACAGCCGGCATCTCCCCCGGCGCGCCCATGACTTCCATGCGGCCGGCGGAATTCTGGAGCGGTGTGTCGAGTGGCAGCACAGAGAGGATCGCACGGATCGCCTGCGGTGCCGAGAGATTGGCCATGCTGAGCTGCCTGCCGATCACCGTCTGGCGGGCCACGCTGTCGCTCGGGAAATTGGTATCGGACACAACAAGCGTGTCCCCATGCCCCATGGAGCGCAAGGCGTGCAGCACGTCGGCATTGAGCGCCGGGTCAAGATTTATGAGCATTGAAAATATCCTCCTCGTGCCTTTATTTGACGGCGCCCGCCGTCAGGCCCTTCACAATGTAGCGCTCCAGGAAAATGCCGACGAGCACCAGCGGCATGATCGCAGCCGTAGCGATGGCGGCCATCGACCACCAGTTGATCCCCTGCGACCCCGTCTGGCTTGCCACCATCACCGGCAGCGTTTTTGCATTCGAACTCGTCAACAGCGCCGCAAAGAAATATTCGTTCCAGCAAAGAATGACCGAAAGGATGAAAGCTGCCACCATGCCGGGCAGTGCGATCGGCAGGACGATCCGTAGGAAAGCGCCCCAGATCGAGCAGCCGTCAACCAGTGCCGCCTGTTCCAACTCGACCGGGATGGTGTCGAACTGGTCGCGCATGATCCATATCACGATCGGCAGCACCATCAGCGTGTAGATAAGAATGAGGCCGATCAGCGTATCGAGCAGCATCAGGTGTTTGTAGAGAACCAGGAACGGCATAGCGAGCACGACCGGCGGCAGGATCAATTGCGACAGGAAGAAGAAGGAAATGTCCTTGTTCGCCATCCAAAGGAATTTATAGGAGAACCGGCTGAGCCCATAGGCCGCCAGCGAACCGATGAGCACCGCCAGGAACGACGCCCCTGCTGACGCCACGATACTGTTGAAAAAGCGACGGATGAACTCGTCGCGCACGGTCGATGGCGCCAAGATCGTATCCGGCGAGAGGCCGAGTGAGCGCCAGCCTTTCCAGTCCGGCGTAAAGTCCACGAACGGGATCAGATGCCCCTGCGTCACGTTGACCGCTGTCTTGAACGAGGTCGTGATCGTCCAGTAGATCGGAAAGAGCGAGATGAAGGCCCAGAAGACCAGAGCCGCATAGATCAGCAGGCTGTTGGTCAGGAATTGCGGGCGCCGCGACCAGAGGCTCCCCGGCCTATCGGACGTTTCAGCGATGATCGCCATGGGCTTCGCCTCAATTTTCACGTTGCATCCATCGGCTCGCCCCTTTCAGGATGAGCGCGACGAAGATGATGATGATGACGAGATAGAATTCCGCAAGCATGGTGCCGTAACCGACATTGGAACGGTCACGATATTCGCGGAAGATGAAGCTCGACACGGTATCCGTCGCCCCGCCCGGTCCGCCAGCGGTGACGTTGATGACGATATCGGCGAGCTTCAGCTGGAAGATGATGCGCAGGATGATGACCGTCATGCTGACCGGAAGCATCAGCGGAAAGGTAATCTCCTTGAAACTCTGCCAGCCGGACGCGCCATCCACTTTCGCCGCCTCCTTGATTTCGGAAGGAAGCGCCTGAAGGCCGGCGAGCAGCAGGATCATCATGAACGGGATCGACACCCAGGCATCCATGGCCATGATCGAGGTTCGCGCGAGCCACGGCGTCGAAAAGAAAGCCGGATTGTCCCAGCCAAGATGGCGCGCAAGGGTCGCCGCCGGGCCGAATCGGTATTCCATGAGTGATTTTCCAATCATCCAGCTGACAGCCACCGGGCTCAGCATCAGCGGCAGAAGAAAGGCGACGCGGAAGAATTTGCGCGCCTTGATCTCGGCGTTGAGCAGCAGCGCCAGCCCGAAGGCAATGACATATTGAACGAGGACCGAGAGAACATAATAGACCATGTTCAGCAGCGCGTTCCAGAAATACCGGTCCGCGAACAACGTGCGTAGATTGTCCAGCCCGTTGAAGCGTCGGCCGGCCGCCGCGCTCAGGTTCCAATCCGTGAAAGCGATATAAAGCCCGAAGACGGTTGGGAAAACCACCATGGCGACGGTGAAGAGCACGGCAGGAAGCACGAAAACCGCGCGCTGCCCCGCCTCACCGCGGATCATCACCTGGCTCGCACACAGTGCCACCGCCCAGATGATATAGGCAAACAGCAGCGGTCGCCAATTGACGAGGCCGAGCGCCGTGACCCCGCTCGCATCGAGGACCTGGAGAATGAGGACGGCGAACAACAAGATGGTCGCAGCGAAGAGCAGCAGCCGACCGCGCCTGGCGGCGGCACGCTGGACCGTCGCGCCCTCCACAGGGCTGACGGCTGGGGTAATCGTATGCGACATAGGCAAGACCCTTGAGGCAGAAAGGCGTGCGGAACCGGGCAACGGTTCAGGCGGCACGACTTTGTGCCGCCTGAGATCATGGACGAGACATCCGAAGATGTCCGTCGTATATCAGGCCCCGAGCGAGGCCTTGTAGAGCGCAAGCTGCTTGTCGCGGCCGAGCTGATCGGTGATCTTCTCCCAGGCGGCAGCGATCGCATCGGCGCCGGCTTGTGCGGTTACCTGTCCGGCGAAAACCTTGGCCAGTTCATCTTCCGCGACGCTGTAATATTGGAAGATGCCCGGAATACGCGGCTCGATAGCGGCGTTCGGATGGTTGTAGGAATTCGACTGCGAAGCGAGATAGCCTGAGATAAAGGCCTCGTCATAACCTGCCGACACCCATTCCTTGATGTCGAACTGGCTCTTGCGATAGCACTGGAAGCCGGAGGGATAGGCCGCCGTCCAGAGTGCCAGATCCTTGCCGCCGAGATGGGCTGCAGCACTCCAGGCCGCTTTCTTCTTTTTCTCGTCGCTATCGACCCTGGCCATCACATAGACGCCCCAGCCCAGATAGGCCATGTTCGGCGCGTGGTTCGGGCCGCTGGCAAGCTTTTCCCACTGGCCGGTCTTCGAATTATAGACATCGTCCGATCCCGGAAGGATGTCGAAGCCGATGGTGTCGCCGACAACCGAGCTGTCGCTGGTGCGCGCGCTTGCACCCACGTCTCCCCACCAGGAGACCATGGACCCGGTGCCGGCCAGAAATTGCTGGAAGGCTGTCGTGCCCGGATCGGCGTTGAGCTGATCGCCCGCTTCGAATGGCAGGGCGTCGATGACGTCCTGAATCGCCCGGACCCATGCCGGGTTGTTGATGCGCGGCTTCATCGTGTCGGTGTCGAACAACCAGGCCTTGTCATCGGGGTGCTTGGCATAGGCCGTGGCGCGGCTGCCGAGGAAGTAGAAGCCGAAACCGCCCCAAGCCTTGGGTGCGTCGAGATAGCCGACCGCTTCCATGCCGCCGATGGTCTTGCCCTTGAGGAATTTGGTGACCTCCTGAACCTTCTGCCAGGTCTTCGGAACGCCCCACTCGCCCTCGTGGCCTTCGTCCTTCCAGGCCTTCGCCAGGTCGGCATCGGCGAAGTAGTCGGTGCGGTAGTTGAAGTTGTGGCAATCGCCATCGACCGAGACGCGGTAGGTCTTGCCGTCCCAGGTGCCAACCGGCGCCTTGAGGTAGTCGACATAGTCGTCCATATCGATCTGGGTCTTGACCCAGTCCGGCATCTCCGACGCCAGCCCCTTGCCGCAGACATCCCCCTCGAACGGCGCACCCATCTCGAGCAGGTCGAAGTCGACCGTACCCGTTGCGATCGCCTGCTGCAGGCGTGGATTGTAGTCGGCCTGCGCGAGGTCGATCCAGGTGATCTTGGCGCCGGTATAATCTTCCCAAGGCTTGAGGAAGCCGCGGAACAGAACGTTATGCAGGTTCTGGTTATTCAGGCCCATGAAGGACAGCTCGACGCCGGCGAACTCGCCCTGCTTGACGCTCTTCTTCGTCGCTTCCAGGCACATCTCGCCAACCTTCTGCCAGTCGGCATCCGTCGGCGAGCCTTTGCCGACACCCGGCACCTGCAAGATCTGGCTGCGCAAGGATCCATCCTGCGCAAAGGCCGTTCCGAATGAACCGAGCATGGCGCTTCCTGCTGCGACCGCACCGAGGCTTGCACTGGTCTTCAGGATGGCGCGCCGGCTCACGCCGATCGCCATCATTCTCTCGAAATCACTGACTTTCATATGGGTCTCCTCCCGTTGATAAACCGCCACGGTTGTGGCTGCCGGCGCTCCCTCCTCGAAGCGGCAGCAAGAACTCTCAGATAAGCCTCAGTCCGCTCTCTCCGTCAAACAGATGGACGAGGGCTGCGTTCGGCGTCATCGCGATCACGTGGTCCGAGGGCTCCTCGACGCGGTCGCGAAAGACGCCGATGATCTTCTGTTGCCCAAGCTTTGCAAAGACCTGCGTTTCCGATCCGGTCGATTCAACGACCGTCACATGCGCGCTGACCGAGCCGCCAAGCGTGAAGTGCTCGGGCCGAATGCCGTAAAAGGCTGGCCGCCCGTCCGAGCCTTCAGGCGCGCGGTGGAGCGGCAGCCGAATACCCTCATCCGTCTCGAAGAACGGCTCGGCGGAAGCGCGGATGTGGCCCTTGATCAGGTTCATCGACGGCGAACCGATGAAACTGGCGACGAAGGTGTTGGCAGGCGTATCGTAAAGCGTCAGCGGCGAACCGATTTGCTCGACACGTCCGTCGCGCAGCACCACGATCCGGTCGGCCATGGTCATGGCCTCCACCTGATCATGCGTCACGTAGATCATCGTCGTTGCCAGCCGGCGCTGCAACTCCTTGATCTCGGCGCGCATCTGCACGCGCAGCTTGGCATCAAGGTTAGAGAGTGGCTCGTCAAACAGGAATACCTTGGGATCGCGCACGATCGCCCTTCCCATCGCTACGCGCTGACGCTGGCCTCCAGAAAGCTGGCGGGGATAGCGGGCAAGATACGGCACCAGATCAAGGATCTCGGCCGCCTTGCGCACCCGCCCGTCGATATCGGCCTTCGTCTCACCGCGCATCTTCAGCGCGAAGCCCATATTCTGCGCCACCGTCTTGTGCGGATAGAGCGCATAGCTCTGAAATACCATGGCGATATCGCGGTCCTTCGGCGGCAGGTCGTTGACCACCTTGCCGTCGATCCGGATGTCACCGAAGGTTATCGGTTCGAGGCCGGCGACCATGCGCAGCAGCGTCGATTTTCCGCAACCCGACGGCCCCACCAGAACGACGAACTCGCCGTCGGGGATTTCGACGGAAACGCCATGGATCACCGTCAGGCTTCCATAGGCCTTACCGACATTGACGATATTCATCGATGCCAAATATGATCCTCCTCCAACGGCGTCGCGCACTCCTCGCGACGTTTGATCGACCTTCCTGCAAAGCGGCGGCAGGTAGAGCGCTTAGCTGCACCCGCCGCCCCTATACTGGGAGGACGTCATCCGCACCGATAACTTCACACATGGAATTACCGTTGTAAAGTAATCCATTGCAGAATTCTCAGATATTTCTCGTTTTCGTTCTCGCGACGACTTGACTAACCATAAGCATCATCGGATATGAGCGGTGCTTTTGTCCAAAAATATAAACGAAGCATTTGAGGCTGAGCCCATTTCCAAACATTACGGAATTTGCATTATCTGTAAAGATTAGACCTTTGGACAGGGAGGCACAACATGCTGAGGGGAATCGATCCAGTCTTAAACGCCGAGCTGATGCATGCTTTGATGCTGATGGGGCACGGGGACCAACTGGTCTTGTGCGACGTCAACCACCCTGCCCAGACCATAGCCCGGCATACAACCTATGGCCATCTCATCGACGTTTCCGGCTGCGGCTTGGAGCGTGTCGCTGAAGCTATTCTGACGCTCTTCCCACTGGACACGTTCATCGATGCGCCGGTGAAAAGGATGCAAGTTGTTGGCGACGCCAGCGGGCAAATGCCGATTTTCGCGACGATACAAAAAGTCATCGATCGCGCTGAAGATCGGCCTGTTCGGATGGAGGCATTGGAGCGTTTCGCATTTTACGAAGCAGCGAAAAAATCCTTCGCGATCGTCAGAACCTCCGACCCAGGGCCCTATGGGTGCTTCATTTTCAGCAAAGGTGTTATCTAATCTTTGACTGCGAAATTGGTCCGAGACGCTTGCGTTTTCGGCGACCGGTACGGCTTCGGCTGCCTGCCTACGTCGTCGCAGACCAGGACTGAAGGAATTTAGCGCCGCGAAGCGCTTCGTGGAGACGACGCCAGAGCGACCGGCCGTTGAGCGAGCGGTCGCTTTAACGGCCTCACATGTGTTCAGGACTGATTTGGACGCAGAAACGCCAAAAGCATTTTCACCCCAAAACGGCCCGCCCTGGTCTACCGCCGATCGTGAAGGCTCGGTCAAACAGCGCGGACCGTCTTGCTATTTCCAGCTCGTGTAATCGTCGGCGACGCAACCAAGCGGCGCGCGATCCTGACCAAACCGCTTCTTGAGCTGCTCGCATCCCCACTCGTTTAACGGCGCCGGCATGAGATTGTTGATGTCCATGCCAGGCGATTGGAATGGTGTCGTAGAGGTCGTGACGTACCAAAGCCAGAAGCCGACCACACCGACGACGATCAGAAGCAACATACCGAAGAAAACCTGCAACCGCCTCCAAATCGATACCCCCGACTGCTTGGGGTCTTCGATCAAAACCGGCACACTCCGATCGCTTTCTTGCTGGTGCGCGAAAGGTGCAAGAGCCGCGTTGCGCTCATCATCCGTAAGCTTTACGCGCTGCAGACGATCGTCCAGAAGCACTGGCAGGGCAGTATTGCCGTGCCTGACAGCCAGTCCGATCGCTTTGCCATTGGCTTCCCCGACGATCAGAGGCTCTTCTCCATTCTTCATGCGCGTGTAAGCCGATCGCCCCGTTTTGTCGTTGGCAATCTTGTCATTGTAGGTGATGGAAAGGACGCCGCGTCTGCGGTCGAATGCGGTGACCTCGACCGGAACGGGGGTCAGCATGGCAGGCCGAAGCAATTGGCCCTTGACCCACCAGATGCGGATAGCGAGAAAAATCATCCCCAGGCCCATGCCGCCAAACAGTAGCGCGAACACGGTGAGCGTGATGATCCGGTTCCAGAGCATGTCCAGACCCAAGCTCATCGTCGCAAGTTCCGGATGATCGGCTGATATCACAAGACCGGTTTCGTAGTCGCCAGTATGGAAATCGACGAACATGACCTCGACTTCGGTGTCGTAGTCTCGTCCGCCGTAGCTGTAGACAAGGCGTGCCTCGCAATCGGTAAAGACTGCCTTGCGTGTCGTGCATCGCCCGTTTTGCACGTCGCCATTTTCCAGCGTCAAAGGGTTCTGGCTGATCTGGAAATCGCGGATTACGCCTGGTGCTTCCGAGACGAATAGAAAGACAGCCAGTGCCAGGATGATCGGCGTTGACCAGAAGTAAGCATTCGGGGTGGAGATGACGTTGCGCGCCAACGAGAGCGGGCGACTAGGAAGAACAAGCGAAGACAATGGCGTAGGTCCCCTCATGTGGCAGCGCAGTGCGCTGGGAAAGCTTCAGACAGTGACCGATAACGAACGAGCGGAGTTGACGTCATTCCGGCCGCTTGCACAATCCCATTGTGCGAAACTCATCTACAGCCTGAGACAGGCGATCGGCAATCCTTTTCAGCACGCGTGGGTAGCATTGGCATGGTGATCTCTTCGGCAAGGGCCGGTGGTCTTGTTCCGCGTCGAGCAAAACCGCTGCGCACTTTTACCGGAATTGCCCTACAGCCGATTGGCGCGCAACAAAGTGTCCCGCGACAGATATCCCGCAAGCGTGCCATCGGCGGCTCGGACATGCAGGCCCGGCATCTCACCGGAGAGGATGAGCGCCAAGGCGTCGTGAACCGTGGCGTCAGCGGCGATCTCGGCATCGCCGTTGGACGGTTCCGGCGTGGTCATGATCGTCGATACGGCAATCAAGCTCAGCCTTTTTATGGCTCGGTCAGGGCCGAGGAAACTCTCGACGAACTCATTGACGGGACGCGCAAGGATCTCCTGCGGGCTATCATATTGAAGGAGGCGGCCATCCCGCATGATCGCGATGCGATCGCCCATCTTGATTGCCTCATCGAGGTCATGCGTGACGATGACGACGGTCTTCTTCACCTTCCTGAGAATATCGCGGAATTCGTCCTGAAGCCGGACGCGGGTGATCGGATCAATCGCGCCGAATGGTTCGTCCATCAGCATGATCGCCGGATCGGCGGCGAGAGCGCGCGCGAAACCGACGCGCTGACGCTGCCCGCCAGACAATTCGTGCGGAAGACGCTGCCGCATGATGGCCGGATCAAGACCGACGAGATCCAGGAGTTCGTCGACGCGGCGATCGCTGCGCACCTTTTCCCAGCCGAGAAGCCGCGGTACGGTTGCGACGTTGCGTGCGATCGACATATGCGGAAACAGACCAACCTGCTGGATGACATAGCCGATGCTGCGGCGTAGCTCTTTCTGATCGACCCGGGCGATATCCCTGCCGTCGACCAGCACACGTCCCGTCGTGGGGGTCTCCAACTGATTGATCATGCGCATGGTCGTGGTCTTGCCGCAGCCCGAAGGACCGATCAGGGCAACCGTCGTACCGGTCTCAATCAGGAGATCGAGATTGTCGACCGCATGCTGGCCGCTTCCGTCGTAATTCTTCGTAACATGATCGAGATGAATCATCCTGATATCCGCTTTCGGCCGCTTAGCGCCGTTGAGTGAAGACGCGCTCCAGGGCGCCGAACGCCAATTCCGCAAAGATTGCGAGCAGGGCAATCGGGACCGCTCCGACGAGAAGGCGCGGCATGTTCATGATCGCAATGCCGGCATTGATGAAATCGCCAAGTCCGCCGCCGCCGATGAAGGAGGCGAGTGCCGCCCCGCCGATGACCTGGATGGCGCTCGTCCTGACGCCTGACAGAATCGCGGGAACGGCCAGAGGAAGTTCGATCTCCCACAGCATCTGCCCGGCGCTCATCCCCATTCCATCTGCCGCATCGATCACCGAGGCGTCGATCTCGCGGATGCCGATGATCGTGTTCAACAGCAGTGGGGGCACGGCAAGGACGATGAGGGCGATCACCGACGGCAACAATCCGATGCCGAGGAAAGGCATCGTCGCCGACAAGATCGCAAGGCTCGGTATGGAGCGCATGGCGCCGGCGATATTGACCACTGCAAAGGCGGCGCGGGGTGCCCGTGCGACGGCAAATCCGAGCGGCACGGCAATGACAAAAGCGATGCCGAGCGACAGGATGCACATCAGAAGATGGCGATTGAAAGCGTTGAAGAAGGTGCCGGAGTTGTTGAATATCCAGCTGAATGCATCGATCACGATCATGCCGCTTTACCTCCACTGCGCCGGCGCAGCAGCTTTTCGAACGATGCAAAACAGTAGTCGGCAAAGAGCGCCAGAAATGACGTCAACAGCCCGCCTGCGATGATCTTTTCAGGAAACCGCTGGTCGATACCTTCGAAAATGATGACGCCGAGCCCGCCGGCATTGATATAGGCGGCAACGGTCGCGATGCCGATCACTGTTACCATGGCAATGCGGATGCCGCCGACAATATAGGGCATCGCCAGCGGCAGCTCGACTTCCCAGATCCGCCGCGCCGTGCCGTAACCCATGCCATCGGCTGCTTCGAGTATGTCACGCGGAATAGCCTGGAACCCCATGCCGATATTGCGGATCAGGATCATCAGCGAATAGGCGGCAAGACCTGTTATAGCGGGTGCCGCCCCGATACCCATGATGGGAATGAGGAGCGCAAACAGCGCCAGGCTCGGCACGGCGAACAGGATTCCGGTGAAGATGACGATGGCCGCAAAACTCCGCGGCCGCCTTGCCGCCCATATCCCGACGATCAGCGAGATCACCAGGGCAATGCCGACCGATGAAAAAACGAGATACAGGTGCTCCAACAGCGCTTCGAATAGCCGGTCGAGATGTTTAGGGACCCATTTCATCTTCGAGACCTCCGCATCGGGGCGCTCGTTCGCCTGTCTACCATGGGATCCCCAATCTGCGATCGGCGTCGTCGGCTCTCTGCGAAAGAATATCGTAGGCCGACGGAGTGACCGCCGAAAATCGCCTGAGGCCAAGCCGTTCCAAAACTGCCGTTCCCTCAGGCGTTTCATGCAACGTCACCAGGCTTTGCTGTAACGCTGTGGTGATGTCCACAGGCAATGTCTGCGCGGCAACCAACAGCGGCGCGGGAAGCGGAGCGGTCGTCGCCAGAATACGAAGACCATCGATCGCATCGGGTTCGTGCATCGACAACAATTGGAAGGCGTAAGCGTCGATTGCGCCCGCATCGATCCTGCCATCCTTGAGGGCGGCGACGATGCCTGAAGGATTGAGCAGCGGTCCGACCGTCATGCTCTGCTTCATTTTCCCGGCAAACTGGCCGGCAAGGAAGGAGCGCGCCGCGTGGTAGCCCGATTGAGAATCGCGCACGGTCCAGCCCCAGCGTGCCGCAGCGAGATCGGCCACCGCGTTGACTGGCCCGGTGGAGGCGATGAGAATGTGGCTGGCATAGAGCGGCTGGTCCAAAGACCATGCCTCGCTCGAGACGGGTGCGGCAAGCATCGTCGGTCGCGCAGCCTCGCGCATGCGCGAAAACGGATAGCCGCACATGAAGACCGCACCCATGTCCGGCCTCGCCCACAATTCCGACAGCGGCGCCGGTGCTGCATGAGCGATGATCTCGAGTTCTATGCCGGACTGCGAGCTGACCAGCGCAAACAGCGCGTCCCACAGGCCGCGAATGCGCGGGCTGAGATTATACATTCTCGAACAGGCGATCGGCTTGGACATCACCATGGCGACTATGCGAACCGCAGCCGCTGGCCGATGTTCATCTCTCTTGCCTTGTCGACCATGGCGGCCCCGAGCGCCACGTCGGTCGTGCTGAGGCCGCGATGCCAAAACAGGATCGTCTCCTCGTCACTTTCGCGGCCGGGCTTCATGCCGCAGACGATCTGGCCGATTTCGGCATGCAAGTTCTCGGCCGTCACCTTGCCCTCGTCGACGTGACGGCGAAGCGCCCCGAAAGGTTTGCCGGGGCCGCATTGTCCCCAATCGTCGACGACGACCTTGTCCATGATATCGGTGAGATCGAATTCAAGCGCGCTCATCGTGCCATAGGGCACGACGAAGGCCCCCTTCTTCACCCATTCGGTCTTGAACAGCGGCGCTGGTTCCGGCAGGCGGCTGGCCTCGACCATGATGTCGGCGCCCTTGAGGCAATCCTGCCAATTGTCGGTGACAACGATCTTCTTGCCGAGATCCGCCTCAAGACGCTTTGCGAAGGCATCGCGACTTTCCGGCCGGCGCGAATGCACGCGGATTTCCTCGAAGTCGAAGAGATGGTCGAGAAGCCGGACATTCCAGTAAGAGGTTCCGCGCGCACCGATATGACCGAGAATCTTGCTGTCCTTGCGGGCGAGATATTTGGCGCCAAGAGCGGTGACGGCACCGGTGCGCATGTCGGTGATAGCAGTTGCGTCGATGATGGCCTTCGGCACGCCGCTGTTCGGGTCGAACAGGTTGAGGACCGCAAGCTCCGAGGGCAGATCGACCTTATAGTTGTCGACGAAGTCACCGACAACTTTGACGCCGGCATAGTTCAGCGCTTTGACATAGCCGCGAAGCACGTTGAAATGGCCTTTGTCGGAGCTCTCTGGCACAAGATGGACGCGCGGCTCGATGACGGTTTCGCCCCTGCCCTGCGCATCCAGCGCCTTCGACACTGCATCGAGAATCTCGTCATTCGTCAACGCCAGCGCCTTGGCATCAAGGGCGTTGAGATAATCGATCCAGATTTCCTGCATTTCCCGCTTCTCCACATTCCTGTCCGGCTGCTGAGCGGACGGATTTTCGAACAGACACCGTGAAAAGATCGCCACGCCAGGTCGCGGCCGGATCGATATCCGGCCGCGGGGCATGACAATCATTTCGGCAGCAGGCCGTTTTCCTTGAGGAAATCGACCGCCACGTCCTTGGCTTCCTCGTGGTCGGTCTCGACCTTGGCATTGAGGACCCGCATTTTCTCGTTATCGAGATGGGTGCCGACCGCTTCCAGCAGTTCGGCAACTTTCGGATTGGCCTTCAGCACGTCCTGGCGGACAACTGGGGCCACGTAGTAGGGCGGAAACAGACCCTTGTCGTCTGCCAGCGGCACGAGGTTCTTCGAGCCGATCTGCCAGTCGGTCGCTGCACCGTTGGCGACGTCGATGTCCTTTTGGTCCAGTGCATCATAACGAAGACCAAGCTTGGCAAACTGCTTGAACTCCTTGAACTCGGCATCGTAGACGCGCTTCAGGCCGGGCAGGCCATCGGCGCGATCGGGAAATTCAGCACCGCCGCCGAAGACCAGGGTCTTGGAAACCTTGGCGAGATCCGACAGGCTCTTCAGATTGTTGGCCTGCGCCGTTTCCTGCCGGACAACGATGACGTAGCCGTTGTTGATGCCGCTCGGCTTCAGCCATGTGAGGTTGAACTGCTTGGCGTAGAAATCCTTGACCTCACTGTAGACCTTGTCGGCATCGGTCGACATCTCACCCTTGACGACAGAAGCGAGCGCTGTGCCAGTATATTCCGGATAGAGATCGATCTCGCCGGCCACTAATGCCTGGTGAGCAATCAGCGTGCCGCCGAGATTGATCTTGCGCTCGACGGTGATGCCGGCATTTTCCAAAACGGCGGCGTACATTTCGGCGAGGATAAACTGCTCGGTGAAATTCTTGCTGCCGACCTTGATGGTCTCTGCGGATGCAGGCTGGAACATGGCGGCTGCCATGATGCCCGCTGCAAAGATGCCTTTTGTCCAATTTTTCATAACCATTCCCTATTGTTGACTTTTCAATGAACGAACCGACGGCATTCCCCAGAATGACCGCCGGCATGACCGGTCAGTGCCCTGCCCTTCTTGCCGGGGCAGTGGCGAACCGGGCTTATTGCGGGCCGAGCCCGATCAATGCGGCAATCGTCGCAAAATCCGGCCCTTGTGCGCGATCCTCTTCGAGCGCCGGGACGTGGGTGCGGACGAAAGCATAGGCTTCCGCCGATCCCTTGCCCAATTCGCCAGAGACGCCGCGCAGCTCGACGGCCTGTACCGACGCGATCAGTTCGATGGCAGTGAGATAACGCAGGCGCTCGACGATCGCCTGCGTCTTTGCCAAAACGCTCGGGGCCATCGATGCCTGGTCTTCGACGCCATCGGCCACAGGAATGGGTGAAAGAGATACCGGCATGGCCAGATGGCGGATTTCGGCCTCCATGGCCGAGACGGTCTTTTGCACGGTCGCAAAACCGGTACGGCTCTGGCCCATCGGGGTCAAGAAGCGCGGCAGGTCGGACATGCCAGGCGACATGATCTTCATGATCCGATAGGCGGTGCCTGCCGCGCAATGCGCCATGGCCTGCCCCAGCCTTTCCCAGGCGAGCACAAACGCGGTCATGTCAAAATTGCCGTGTGAAAGAATGACGCCCTCGGATGCGATCACGACAGGATTGTCGCCGGAACTGACGAGCTCAATCTCGGTCGCCTGCCTTGCCTCGTCGATCGCATGCCTCAACGCACCCCAGACCTGCGGCGTGCAACGGTAGCTCAAAGGATCCTGGAGACGTCTTGCTGCATCGGCGGCAAGCAAGGAGCTGCCCGAAAGTAGCTCCATCAGCTCAGCGGCGACACGGCGTTGCCCGAAGGCGGGTCTTGCAGCCAGAGCGCGATCGTCGAAGACGCTGACATTGGCTCGGAACGCTTCGAAATTAACGGCAATCGCCTTCAGGGACCAATCGAAGAGCCGCTCGATCTCCTCAAGCGCCAGACAGGCGAGGCCGATGGAGAGGCTGTTGGCCACAACAAGCACATGCCCGTCCTTCGGCGCCAATTCGAGGGGCTTCAGGCCGGCCCTTTCAAGAGCGATGGCGGCCGGCAGCACTTCGCCGCCAAGCTCGATCTCGCCGAAGCCGAGAAGCCCGCGGCTCATATGGGCAAGCGGAGCCAAATCCGCCGCACCAATCGAGCCCAATGACGGGACGACGGGATGGACACCTGCATTGATGGCGGCGATCAGACCGTGGAACACTTTCAGCGAAACGCCGGAACCGCCAGCCGCCATGCCGGCAGCCCTGACGGCCATCATCGCCCGCACGGATTCCTGTGCGAGCGGTTGTCCGACGCCGACGGCGCGGGCTTGCGGCACACGCATCTGGAACGCCACGAGGTCTTCCGTTGCAAGTCGTGTATCGACTCCCGCTCCCAGTCCCGTCGTCAGGCCATAGACCGGCAGATCGTTTGCTGTATAGCGATCGACGACGGCACGCGCCGCGACAATCCGGGCTTCGACCTCGGCGGATATCTCAATCCGCGCATGACGACGGGCAACCGCTGCGATGTCCTCGATCGTCGGCGGAGCCGCGCTGAAGATGATCGATGGAGAATGGGTGGCGCTCACTGTTTCTCTCCGAGAATGGCGACGGGCTTAGAGGGACCCTTGCTGGACCGTGCTTCCAGCCGATATTGCGCGCCGGGATAGTATAAAAGCGCGCAGGTCACGACGGCCTCGCCCGACCAGGTTCTTCGAAAGACGCGCAGGCAAGGGTGATCATTCTTCAGGCCGAGATATTTGCGTATGGCCCTATCCGGTTTGACAGCCTGGACGATATGTTCAAACGCCGTTATCGGTGCGACCTGCGTCAGATATTCGTGCGGCGTCATGCTGTGGAAGTCGGCAGACAGATAATCGGGCGCCACCAGCGGATTGACATAGCGCTCCTCGACCTGAATGGGCTGGTCGTTTTCCATGTGCACGATCAGCGAATGCATCACCTCAGCGCCGAGGATCAGTTGGAGCGCGTCGGCAACGTTAGCATCCGCCTTCATCAGCCCGGCCTTGACGACCACCGCCTTATGCGTGTGACCCCGTTCCAGTATTTCATCGGCTATGTTGCGGATTTGAAGCAGATCGACGTCGAGGTGTTTTGGCGACACGAACGTTCCGATCCCGGCGGATCGCTTGAGAACGCCCTCGAACATCAGCTCCCGCAGGGCCCGGTTCGCCGTCATGCGGCTGACGCCGAATGCCGCCACCAGTTCGCTTTCGGAGGATACCCGGTCTCCCGGCTGCAGCTTGCCCTCGGCGATGTCGGCCAGGATCTGCTCCTTGATCCTGATATAATGGCGCGCTTCGCCGGCGGCCGGTTTGACTGCTTTCGTCATGACAGCCTCGCTACGCCATTGTCGAGGATGATAGCGCTCCGCGAAGCAACGAGCCCCCTGAAGTGAATCTCGGCGCCGTTGCGCCATATCTGCAGGGTGATCGTTTCTCCGGGAAAGATCGGTGCGCTGAAACGCGCCGCGATTGCGCTCAAGCCAGTCGCCATGCCTGGATCGATGGCAGCGACGATGGCGTAGCCCGCATGGCCGAAGCTGCACAGCCCATGCAGGATCGGCCGGTCAAAGCCGCTTTTGCCGGCTGCCTGCGGATCGACATGCAGCGGATTGAGATCGCCGTTCAGGCGATAGATGAGAGCGGCGTTACCAGGGATGTCGACATTGAATTCGAAGTCCGGCTCTCCGTCCGGGACTTTGGGCAAGGGTTCAGGCGCAGATCCCGCCGAACCGCATCCACCGTCGCCGCGGCACGCGTTCGTCTGGACGATCGTCGCGATCGGCTCGTCACCGTCCGCGGTTGCGATCAGGCGCTCGAAGCTGACGAACATTCCCTTTTCAATGCCGCGATCGACTACCGAGAGGACGCGTGAGCGAGAGATCAGCGGCACATCGAGAGGAACCGGCCGGTGGATCGTCAGGCGATGTTCGGAATGCACGAGACGCGCCCAGTCGACGCCTGTCTGCTGCATCCATGGGCCTGGATGCGCTACGATATTGGCAAGGGTCGGCGCGGTCACGAGATCGCGTTCATAGACATAGCTCAGCGCCTTTTCGGCGAGCGCATTGGTGCCATAGCCAACCGACAGGGCGTAAAGGATGGCATCCCTTGCGGTAACCACATGCGTCGCCTGCGGCACCGGGAAGTCGAGGATGGATTGGGCCGACAGCGTCACGATGCGGCGCCCCCGGATGTCGAGGGTTTGCGAACGCCTCCGGACAGGCGGATGCCGCCGTCAACGGACAGCAATTCACCGGTGACGAAGTCGGCACCCTGAACAAGCCAGACAATGGCGCCGGCAACGTCTTCCGGTGTCGCGACACGGCCGAGCGGCGCGGCTTCCGAAAATCGCTTGGCAATGGTTCCATAGGCGTCCGGCCCGAGCGTGTCGCGCATCCAGCGCGTATCGATGATGCCGGGGCAAACGGCATTCACGCGGATATCGGGACCGCAGGTGCGCGCCAGGGCCAAGGTCAGCGCATTCAGCGCGCCCTTGGAAGCCGTATAGGCAAGCGAACTGCCGCCGCCGGTAAAGGCAACATTGGATGAGACATTGACGATCGCACCGCCGCCGCTGTCACGCATCGCAGGCACCGCCGCCCGACACATCTGATAGGCGCCGATCACGTTGACACCGAAAACGTTCTGAAAATCTTCGGCCGACAGCGTCTCCAGATCGAAAGGATCGGATTTGACTGTCATTGCGGCATTGTTCACCAAGGCGTCGAGCCGCCCCCATCGGTTGACGGCGGTCGCGACCATTCGGCGGCAAGCCGCGTCATCGGCAACGTCGGCCTGGACGATCTCCACCTCCGCGCCCAGGCTGCGGCAGATATCGCCGGTCTCATCGGCCTCCTTCTTGCTGCGGCTGTAGTTGACGACCACCCTGGCACCGCCCTCGGCGAATTGTTTGACGCATGCGGCCCCGACGCCCGTTGCCGAGCCTGTGACGATGATGGCGGCTCCATCGATTTTCATGGGGCAAAGTCCTTCATGGCGTGGGGCGAAAACAGACGCGCATCCATCTGCTTCAGCCGATCTGACACCGCGACGCTCTTCGGCAGGCGACCGAGAACATGGGCGGCAAGATCGATGCCGGGGGCAAACTCCGTCAGCATCAGGCATCCGTCGATTACCCGAAAGACAGCCCGCTCGGTGACGACGAGCTGTGATTGCCCTTCCGGCGCAAAGGCTGGGCTCGAACTGATCTGGTCGACATCATCGACGATCTTGCAAACTCTGCCGTCTTTGACGATGTCGAGCCTGCCGTCGGCAACCGCAATTTCAGCGCCACCGGCCGAAAACGCGCCGAGATAGACAACGTGCTTGGCCGTCTGCGAAATATTGGTGAAGCCGCCGACCCCGACGATGGAATTGTTGAAGCGACTGACATTGACCGCACCGTGCCGATCCACCTCGGCCATGCCGAGGAAAGCGATATCGAGGCCGCCGCCGTCGTAAAAATCAAACTGCGATGCCTGTGGGATGATGGCGGTCGGATTGACGGCGGCGCCAAAGGACAGCTCCTCGGCCGGCACGCCGCCGATGACGCCGGATTCGATCGTCACCGTATAATCGTCAAATCCCTCTTCGCTGGCGATGCGGCCGATCCCGGCGGCAATGCCGATGCCGAGGTTGATGGTTGGGCGATTGAGCGGCGCCAGCTCCAGGAAGGCACGTCGCTGAATAATTTTATCGACCGACAGTGGCGCCGGCTGCAGGCGGCTCATCGCCATCCGGACGCGCCCGGTATAGGCGATATTGTCCGTCTCGGCGAAACTGACGCCGTGCTGGGCCGGATCATCGCAGACGACGACATAATCGACCAGCACCGCCGGGATGCGAACATCGCCCGGCGGCAGCGAGCCGCGTTCGGCAATCCGCTTGACCTGCACGACGACGATACCGCCGGAGTTTCGGCCCGCCTGCGCCATGGCGAGCACGTCGAGTGGGAACGCCTCGTCCTCGAGGGTGATGTTGCCGTCTTCGTCGGCCGTCGTTCCGCGCAACAGCACGCAATCGAGCGGCATCGACGGATAAAGCAGCCATTCCTTGCCGCGCAACGACACACGCTCGACAAGCGCGCGCGGTGTCGTCGCATTCATGCGGCCGCCGCCATGAAGCGGATCCATGAAAGAGCCGAGCCCGATATGGGTGACCACTCCAGGCTGACCGGCGGCAATCGCCCGATAGAGCTGCGCGATGACGCCCTGCGGCCAGCAATGCGCTTCAATCTTCTCCTCGATCGCCAGCCTGCCAAGGCGCGGCGTTCCGCGCCATCCCCCGGCAATCACGCAGGCGACGAGGCCTTCATAACCGAAGTGCCCCATGCCGCGCGTCTGACGATCGCCCGTGCTGGCAGCAAACAGAAGTGTCAGGTTGCGGGGTCTTCCAGAGGCGAGGAAACGCTCCTCGACGGCCGCCGTGATGGCTTCGGGATGGCAGCATCCTCCAAAACCCGAAGCAGCGACATTCATCCCGTCTTCGAGAAGATCCGCAGCTTGCTGTGAAGAGATGACCCGCATGACGATCTTTGCTTCCCCGGCCTGTATATACAGGCTAGCCGCCGATCGTTTGTAAGGCAACTGGAATCTTTGCCAGTATTTTAGGCATACCACCTTCAATCAGACGATATTCAGCAGTCCAATCAGGCAAAGCCCGAGAGCCGCCAGTGCCAACAGCGACAGCGCCGCCGCCGCGAGGACACGACCGCCGGTATGGGCGACGGATCTGACGTCGACGGAGAGACCCAAAGCGGCCATGGCGGTGACGGTGAAGGTGGCGGAGACAGCCGACATCCCGGGCAGCAGCGGCGCCGGGATCGCGTCGAGAGAACGAAGTGTCGCCATGGCTGCAAAACCGAGGATGAACCAGGGGAGAACATGGCGGAGATTGACTGAAGAGCCGCCAGCGCGGCGGCCATGAACTGCACCGAGCAGAAGGATGACCGGTCCGAGCATCATCACGCGGATCAGTTTGACGAGCGTGCCCACCTGGGTGCTGACGGCTCCGGCAGAGGCCGTGGCCGCCAATACCTGCGGGACGGCATAGGCTGTCAGGCCTGCGAAAACGCCATATTGTACGGCGCTCAGACCCAAGAGGAGATGAAGAAGCGGCAGCGTCAGCACTGCCCCGATGCCGAGCAGCGCGGTAAAGGCTATCGAGGCCGCGATATCATCCGGTTTGGCGCCGATCAGGGGCGCTGCTGCGGCAATCGCAGAATTGCCGCAGATCGAGTTGCCGCAAGCAACCAAGGTCGCCAGGCTGGCCGACAGTCCGAAGAGCCGTCCGATCAGAAAGCTGCCGGCCAAAGACAGAGCAACCAGAACGGCAATTCCGCCGACAAGCGGGAGCCCAGCCTGCCGAATGGCAGCCGTGCTGAGCGAGGCGCCAAGCAACACGACGGCAATTTCGAGAAGCGTCTTGGCGGCGAACTGGATGCCGGGAATGAAAGTCTGCGGCAGACAGACCGAAGAGCGCACGGCAATGCCGATCAGAATGGCAAGCACGAGGCTCTCGATCCAATGCGAGCCGAAAATCATCAACTGCAGCCGCTCAACAAGATGCACAGCGAGCGTGACCACCGCACAAAGAACGAGTCCCGGCAGGACGGCAGGAAACGACGGGGAACGGGAGGCGGAAACGAGCATCGGCAAGACCTTGCGGAAGGACTGCACTGTCCCACACCCAATTGTCGACTTCCATTAAATAGTTTAGTATGATTCATTCGGTAAAATCGAACGATTGATCATGACATTTGAACAGCTTTCCATTTTCGTCGCGGTTGCGGAACGCGAGCATCTGACCAATGCTGCCTCCGCGATCGGGCTGACGCCATCGGCCGTCAGTTCGGCGATCCGCAATCTCGAGGCCTCCTATGGCGTCGAGCTTTTCCACCGCGTCGGACGCCGCATAGAGCTGACATATGAGGGACGGGTGTTTCTGGGGGAGGCAAGAGCGACGCTGGCGCGCGCCAAGGCGGCAGCACTCGTCTTGTCCGATCTCGGCGGCTTGCAAAAGGGGGAACTGGTCGTTTTTGCAAGCCAGACGATCGCAAGCTACTGGCTGCCGGCGATGCTGATGCGTTTCAAGATCCGCTACCCGGGCATCGACCTGAAGCTGATGATTGGCAACACGACCACGGCGGCAAAAGCGGTTCTTGATGGATTGGCCGAAGTCGGCTTCGTCGAAGGCAGCGTTGACGAGCCGGCGCTGAATATTCAGCCGCTTGCCGAGGACGAACTCCTTGTCGTTGTCGGTCCGCGTCATCCCTGGGCGCGTGGCAAGGCAATTGCACCGACTGACCTGGTTTCAGGCACGAAATGGGTCATGCGGGAAAAAGGGTCCGGAACCCGGTCGGCTTTCGAGGCGGCGATTTCCAATCTCGGCATAGCCCCCGGAAATCTGGCTGTCGCGCTTGAACTGCCGTCGAACGAGGCGGTCATATCGGCAGCAAGAGAGGGCCTGTGCGCGACGGTCGTCTCAGGTGCCGTGGCGGCGCCGCTCTTGACGCAAGGTCTTCTGGTGAAGGTGCGCTTTCCTCTGCCGTCCCGGCAATTTGCAATCCTGCGGCATAAGCAAAGGCACTCCAGCCGTGCCTCATTGGCGCTGGAAACGATTTGCCGCGAGGATAAAGCTGCCGAAGTCAAAAATGGGGAGGACTGGGCGCTCTAGAGCCTTTCCGGGTTAGATTGAAGCATTCTGCCGGAGCAGGTTTTCGTCAGGGCAAAGGCGATTGGCGACGGGCATACCTCTTGGTACGTCCGAGCCGATCGCCTTTGCCCTGGCGGAAAGATGCCAGCCCTTCGGGTTGGCTGAAACGGGCCGGCTGATCGACCGGCCGGCTTGGCCGTAGAGCTGGGCTACGACGCGCGCCGGCCGGTCGACCATCCGACTCCGTTTGAGCCAACAGAATGCTTCAATCTAACCCGGAAAGGCTCTAGGTGCGGATCCTCAAGAGGTTGTCTCGGTTGAGGCCGAGGCGACTGATGGGTGTTTTTGATTTCAGGCTGCCGTGCGGACGAGCCCGCGAAGGCCCCGGCGAAGGTTCCTTTTCGCGAGATGGTGGTTGCTGCGAGCCCAATCGATGCTTCCCGTATGGAACGAAAACCACGTGCGGCGGTTATATGACCGCCTTCCTCCTCAACAACCGAGCGTGGCGGTCCTGATGTAGCGCGATCGAAAGTGATTCATATGATCAAAGTCCTTGCATGCTCCATCGCCGTTGCGACGGCCGCAATGGCAACGGCAGGCGCCGCCCACGCCGACGAATCCGCCTTCTTGAAAACACTGGCTGGAAGTTGGAGCGGTAACGGGACGGTGAAAGTGCGGACAAATGCACCCACCATTAAAGTCACTTGCCGTTTCAAATCGGATGCGAATGCAAGCTCCCTCGCACTCAATGGGCGTTGTACCAGCCTTGTCGTTTTTTCCCGCGTCATCAGCGCGAACCTCAAGGCCACTGGTGACACCTACACTGGCTCCTACGTGGGCGCGGGCACCGGCACCGCGGGTCTTGGCGGAAAGCGCGCTGGTAATGCCATAAGCCTCGCGATCAGATGGGCGAAAGAAGTCAACGGCGATCGGCGTGCGCAGATGACGATCGAAAAAACCGGAGCATCGGGCATGCGCCTCACAACCATCGATACCGACCCTGCTACCGGTCGATCGGTTGTTACGAGCCGCATTGAGCTTCGTCGGATCTGACGTCTTTTTGCGTTCAAAAAGCCGCGAGTGTGCTAAAGGGTTGATAGAGAAGCGTCGAAGCTATAGTTTCGCCTTCGCAAATCGTCGAACGATACAAGGAAATATTTATCTCATGCCGACAGGTACCGTTAAATTCTTCAATGACGACAAGGGCTTCGGCTTCATCACCCCTGAGGGTGGCGGACAGGACGTTTTTGTTCACGTGTCTGCGCTGCAAAGCGGTGGGTCGCTCCGCGAAGGCGACAAGGTCAGCTTCGAAGTTGGCCAGGATCGCAAGACCGGAAAATCGAAGGCTGAGAACGTCTCGACTCTCTGATCGAAAATCGATGGCCCAACCTGCATTGAGCGGGTTGGGCTCATCGTCACGAGCCGCAATTCCACGCATTCACTTTAGAGAATGCGAGGGGCTAATTACGCCCCTGATAGGACGCTCTCCGCGGCCTTCTCGGCAATCATGATCACCGGCGAGTTGGTGTTTCCCGACACGATCGTCGGCATGATCGATGCATCGACCACCCGCAGTTTCGCCAGCCCATGCACCCGCAATTGCGGATCGACAACCGCCATCACGTCGTTGCCCATCTTGCAGGTGCCGACCGGATGGAAGATTGTTGTGGCGATATCCCCGACGCGACGGATCAGCTCCTCGTCACTCTGGTATTCCAGGCCCGGCAGCATTTCCTGCGGCCGGTACTTGCGAATGGCGCCGGCCTCCATGAGCCGGCGGGCGTGCCGAACCGATTTCGTCGCAACCAACCGGTCGCCGACGGTCGAAAGATAATTCGGTCGGATTTCCGGCGCCACGGAAGGGTCCGGGCCGCCAACATGCACAGTCCCGCGGCTTTCCGGCCGCAGATTGCAGACGGAGACGGTGACGGCGGGATATTTGTGCAGCGGCTCGCCGAGCCGGTCGGTGCTCAAGGGCTGTACGTGATATTCGAGATCGGCGGTCGCAACAGCGGGGTCGCTCTTGGCAAAGATACCGAGCTGGCTCGGTGCCATCGACAGTGGCCCTGACCGGCGCAGCATATATTCAAGCCCCATGCCCGCCCGGGTGAACAGGTTGTGATAGAGTTGGTTCAGCGTCTTTGCGCCCTCGATGCGGAAGACCGTACGGATTTGCAGATGGTCCTGCAGGTTTTCGCCGACACCCGGAAGTTCATGGACGACGTCGAGTCCGGCAGCCGACAGCACATCCGGGCGACCGACCCCGGAAAGCTCCAGGATTTTCGGTGAATTGATCGCACCGGCAGACAGAATGACCTCGCGACCGGCGCGAGCCAGATGATTCTGCCCGTTCAGCCGGAATCGCACGCCGGTCACCATTCTGCCGTCGAATTCCAGCCGCTCGGTTTCGGCGCTGGTCAGCACACATAGATTGGGCCGCTTCATTGCCGGGCGCAAAAAGGCCTTGGTCGTATTCCAGCGCAGGCCGCCGCGTTGGTTGACCTCGAAATAGCCGGAGCCCTCATTGTCGCCATCGTTGAAATCGTCGGTCTTCGGGATACCGAGTTCTTCGGCGGCATCACGAAAGGCATCGAGGATCGGCCAGGAAAGCCGCTGCTTTTCCACCCGCCATTCGCCGCCTGCCCCGTGCATCGGCGACTTGCCGCGATAATTGTCCTCGGATTTCAGGAAATAGGGCAGCACGTCGTCCCAGCCCCAGCCGGAATTGCCCGCCTGCCGCCAACCGTCGTAATCGGCTGCCTGGCCGCGCATGTAGATCATACCGTTGATCGAAGAGCAGCCGCCCAGCAGTTTTCCGCGCGGATAGGGCAATGACCGGCCGTTCAGTCCGGCCTCCGCCGCCGTCTTCATCATCCAATCGGTGCGTGGATTGCCCATGCAGTAGAGATAGCCGATCGGCACATGCACCCAATGATACCGGTCGCTGCCGCCGGCTTCGAGCAACAGGACGCGGGTTTTCGGATCGGCCGACAGCCGGTTGGCCAGAACGCATCCCGCCGATCCTGCGCCGACGATGATGAAATCGTAGCTTCCCGCATCAATGGCCGCATCATTCACACGCATGTTCATGCCGCCGCCCCCGCTGCGGCCAGCGGGACCGCTGTCAGACGCCGCCAGAGCGGTGCCATCGCTTCGGCGATATCCTGATAAAGAGCGTAGCGCCGCGCATAGTGTGCCTCAAGCAAGACATCCGGACGATAATACCGCTCTGCCCGAACCATGGCCGCAGCACCAGCGCCGAAGTCCGCGAAAATGCCGACGCCGGTTCCGGCCGCAATAGCCGCTCCCAGCGCACCGGTTTCACGCGAGCGGGCAACGCTGACCGGAACGCCGAGCACATCGGCGAAGATCTGCGGCCAGATCAGGCTGCGCGAGCCGCCACCGGACAGCGCGGCTTCGTTGAAGACCGCGCCCGCCTTTCGGATCGTCTCGATGTGCTGGCGATGACCGAAGGCGACACCTTCGAGAAGCGCGCGAACGAGATGCCCCTTGGTGTGCCAACCGGCAAGACCGTAGAAGCCGGCGCGCGCGTGGCCGTCCTGCTGGGCGCCATAGAGATATGGATGGTAGATCGGATCGTCTGCCGTGGGCTCGATCGCCCCGGCCAGCGCGCAGCAGGCATCAAAGGGCGAAACGCCTTCAGCATGCTCGCCTTCGAAGAACTCCCGCACCAGCCATTCGAGATTGGCAGCCGAGGTGGCGCTGTTCTCCATCGCCATGTAGCGGCTGCGATCGAAGGTCGAGGACATAAAGACTGGCTCGTCGAGGTCGGGGCTGTCGATGATGACCTGGTTGATGCTCCAGGTGCCGGCAATGATCGAGGCGCTGCCGGTGCGCGCAACGCCGGAGCCGAGCGCCGAGGCGACGACGTCGAACAGTCCGCCGACCACAGGTGTACCAGCGGCGAGCCCGGTTTGCGTCGCTACCTCTTCCGTCACGGTCCCGGCAATGTCGGCGCTTTCGATGAGCGGCGGCAAGAGGTCCATGCAATCGTCCAGTCCATAGGCCTCCATCAGCGCCTTGTCGTAGCGGCGCGCGGCAAGATCCAGCAGACCGGCCCCCGACATGTCGGACACTTCGCTGACACGCTGGCCGGTCAGGCGGTTGACGACGAAATCCTTGGAGAAGAACACCGTACCGATGCGGTTGAACAGATCAGGCCGGTGACGCTTCAGCCAGGCAAGCAATGTCGGCGTCTGGGATGGCCACGGACGCTGGCGGGCAATCGGATAGGTCCGGTCACCAACGCCGGCTTCTCGCCATTCATCGACCAACCCGGCCGCCCGCGTGTCGAGCGACTGGATGCCGAGCAGCGGAGCGCCGTCGCGATCAAGCGCATAAAGACCGTTGCCATGCCCGGCGCAACCGATCGCGGCGATTTCCTCCGGCTGGATCTCTGCCTTTTCGATGCAGGCGCGGATGACCTGCCGTGCATTTGTCCAGAGTTCGTCCAACCCTCGCTCGACATGCCCCGGGCTCGGCATGCGGCTGTGTCCTTCTTCGGACGCAGCCGCGATCTCGTTGCCGTGCCGGTCGAAAATCACCGCCTTGATAACGGTGTTTCCGGCGTCGAGCCCCAAAAGATACTCTCCCATGCAGAACCCTCCCGAGATTCGAAATCGCTGCTCAGCCCTGCTGATAGAGCGCAAAGGCCTGTTCGCCGCTCGCGTCCTCGTGCACGATCGCCATCAGCCCGCGCACCACGGCACTCGGATTGGCGTGCTGATAGATGTTGCGGCCATAGACCATGCCCATTGCACCCTGCCGCATCAAGGCCGCGGATTTGTCGAAGACGGCACGAAGATCCTCCTTGCCGCCGCCGCGCACGAGAACCGGGCAACGCGCTGCTTCCACCACTCTGTGGAAATCCTCGGCATTGGTGGTTGGGTCCGCCTTGACGATATCCGCACCCATCTCGCGGGCGAGCCGCGTCAACGTAACGATCTTGTCGGCATCGCCGTCGACCATGTAGCCGCCCTTTTCCGTCACCGGCTGCATCACCAGCGGCTCGATCATCAGCGGCATGCCATACTTGTCGCAATCGGCCCGCACGCGAGAAATATTCTCAACGCACTGGCGGAACAGGTCCGGCTCGTCCGGCAGCATGAACAGGTTGACGACGACGCAGGCGGCATCCATCTCGATCGCGCCGATCAATGGCTCGGCCTCGTTCTGCAGCACCGCCCACATGTCGCGGTGGCGGATCCGGTTATAGGGATTGCCCATGTCGATGCGCAGGACCAGCGCCGGCTTGTCCTTGCCGGGCACATGCTGCAGCAGGTCGGCCTGGCCGTAATTCATCTGGATCGCGTCCGGCCCTGCAGAAACCAGCGCCTTGACGACGGCCTGAATGTCCTCCAGCCCGTTGAGGAAGGATGGTTCGTTGCAGACGCCGTGATCGATCGCCACGTCGAGGCAACGGCCGCCGCCGAACAGCCGGTTCATCCGGACTTTGCTGTTGTGTCGCATTCTGTGCTCCTTGGTTCGTTCCTTGCTGAAAGCATGTCTTCGTCGACGCCGTGGCGTTGGTTGAGAAGGGTGAGAAAACGGTCGCGCTCACCGGCGCGATGCGCGAGCGTCCAGCGCTTTTCCTGCGCCAGCAGGTCGAGTGCGGCATCCATCATGTCGAGCGTAAGCTCGCCCAAAACGGCAAGCGTCGTGCGCCGCAAAAGCAGATCGTCGAGATGTTCCACCGCTTCCTCGCGGATCAGGAACTGCAATTCGCGCATCGAGTAGCCGGCGTGCGGCAGCGCCGCATCGGGGCCTGCCGCGATGAAGCCGGCAATTGCCTCAGCATCCGTGCCGTATCGGGCAAACAGTTCAGCCATGCGCCCTCCGGAAAGGCCTTTGCCGGCCGCCATCTGCGTTAGCCAGGCGGGCGCGTTGGCGGGAAATGCTCGACCACCGCCGATCGGCCGATCGGTTGTCGCAACGCGGCGGCGCCTGCCGAGCCTTGCCAAAGCCATGTCGGCCGCCAGTTCCCCGAAGGACCGGAATGTCGTCCACTTGCCGCCGATCATGCACAGTACCGGCGGACCACCATCCTTCGGCTCTACGAGCGTGCAGAAGTGATCGCGCGGGATGCGGCCGGTAAAACTGTCGGTGCTGGCCGGCAGCGGCCGCACGCCGGAAAACTGGAAAACGATTTGTTCGGGCCGGATGGGAATGCCTGGCAGCACGAAGGCAAGCGATTGCAGGATATAATCCCGCTCGTCCGCCTCGCAGCGCACCGTTTCCGGATCATCGACGCGGATATCGGTGGAACCGACGAGAACCTTGCCGAGATAAGGAAACAGGATGCAGATCCGCCCGTCCTCGTTCTCGTAGTAGATCATGTGATCCGCGAGCGCGTCGCGCAGGTCCGCATTGTCGATGATGAGATGCGAGCCCTTGGTGCCGCCCATCAGCGGTGACGGCCGCGCTTCCGGCGAAAACAGGGTCTGATTGGCGATGTCGATCCAGCCGCCGGTGGCGTTGATGATCAGCGTCGGCTCGACGATAACGGACGCGCCGCCGATCTGGTCTTCGACACGATATTGGCCATCCTCTGTCCGCTGCAATTCGGCATAGTTCAGCGCCATCGCCCCGAACTTTGCTAAAAGACCATCCTGCAGAAGCTCGATACCTAGCCGCTCCGGATGGCTGACCCAGGCGTCGAAATAGGTGGCGGAACTCTTGATGTCGGGATTGAGCGCCGGCCATTTGGCAAGCGTCGTGCGCCGGCCGCGAAACTGGTGGCGCGGCATCAATGCCCGCTTGCGCGTCAGGAAATCATAGATGCTCAGGCCCGCCTTGATGGCGACGGCGCCACGGCGGCTCGGGCGACGGCTGAGGCCCAGGAAGCGGACGATGCCATTGCCGAGGCCGGAAAAGATATCGAACACCGGCACCGTCGTCGGCAGCGGCGCGACATAATGCGGCGCGTTGCGCAACAGCCGGTCCCGCTCGACCAGCGATTCCTGCACCAGCTTGAATTCGCCATTTTCAAGATAGCGAAGCCCGCCATGGACCATGCGCGACAGCGCCGAACTGGCCCCGGAGCAATAGTCGTGCTTCTCGACGAGTAGCACACTCAGTCCCTGCAGCGCCAGTTCTCGAAAGACGCTGATGCCGTTGATGCCGCCACCGATGACACACACGTCCACCTTCGGGCTCTGGCGGAGCCCGTCCAATATCTCTTGCCGTTTCATGATGGCGATCCGCTACCTGTCCATGTCAGTCAGTTTCGCCGCTATGGCCGAATCGATGGCCGCAAGATCGGCCGCATCCAGCCGGATGGTCCCGGCCCGCGCATTGTCGAGCGCTTGTGCCGGATTGCGCGCCCCGCAAAGTGCAAAAGTGATGCCCGGCTGCGCCAGCGTCCACGCAATCACGATCTGGGCGATGCTCGCGCCGTGTTTTTCTGCGACCGGCCGGATGGCGTTGGCCAACGCCGTCGCCTTCTGGCGGTTGTCGACTGAAAAGCGCGGATTGTCCTTGCGCTGGTCATCGCCGGAAAACACACGGTCGGGACCGATGGTGCCGGACAGCAACCCCAGCGCCAGAGACGAGTAGCTCAGCGTCGCAATGCTGTTGGCCTTGGTCAGTGGCAGGAGCTCCGCCTCGATCTCCCGGTCGATCATGCTGAACCGCTCCTGGATCGCATCGAGACCACCGATAGCGATATAGGCATTGAGGTCGTCGGGGCTGACATTGCTTGCGCCGATTGCCCGGATCTTGCCCGATGTGCGCAGGTCTTCCAGCGTCCGCATCGTTTCCTCGACCGAGGTCGTCGGATCCTGCCAATGGGTGATGTAGAGATCGATATAGTCGGTTCCGAGCCGCCTCAGGCTTTCCTCTACCTCGTGCAGGATCGCGTCGCGACCGAGATAACGGTGGACCGGCTTGCCGTCTTGATCGAAGAAATGACGGCCCTTCTGCGTATGCCAGACAAGGCCGCATTTGGTGGCAATGACAGCCTTGTCGCGGCGCCCAGCCAGTGCCTTGCCGACGATCTCTTCGGAACGTCCGAGCCCATAGGCTGGCGCCGTGTCGATCAGCGTCACGCCGGCATCGAGCGATGCCTGGATCGCGGCGATGGATTCGGCCTCATCGGTCCCGCCCCACATCCAGCCGCCGATCGCCCAGGTGCCCAGTCCCACCGCCGAGGCGGAAACGCCGGACTTGCCGATCTCACGTGTCAATTGCTGTCCGCTCATGCCCATTTTCCTTCGCCATTCGCCAGTGCCAGCACCCGCGCACCCGTCGCCTCATCGGTCACCAGCGTATCCAGGTGATTGCCCCTGAGAATGCTGAGGATCGGGCCTGCCTTGTTCGGCCCGCTCGCCACACCGATCTTGGTGGGGATCGAGGCGAATTCCGGCAGCGTCAGCGACACCAGCGAACGGTTGAGGCTGTAGTCGCAGACCTGGCCATGATCATCGAGTAGATGCGCCAGCAATTCGCAGGAGGCGCCGGACCGCTCGATCGCGGCGCGGTCGGTGCTTGAGGACGGATGCAGGTCGTAATAGCTCGAATCGTCCGACAGGATCGAGCCGATGCCGACTACCGCCACCTTCGCCTCGCGGGCCCGTTTGAAAACGTCTGCGACGGAACGCATGTTGATCAGCATCGCCCGCTGCTCGGCATCGTCGGCAAAGAGAGGCGCATGGATCTGGTAGGAACGTCCCCCAAGCCGGTCGGCCATCAAGGTCGAGACATGATTGACGTCGGTATAGTGTTTACCCTGCACGCATCCGGTTGCTGGAATGACCTCGACATTGAACCGACGCGGCGGCTGCAGACCGGCGACGACGGCGCTCACCCCTTTGCCGCCGGTGATGCAGATCGTATCGCCGTCGGTGATCTCTTCCAGCAGCAACCTTGCTGCCGCTTCGCCGACGGCCTGGAGCGCCGTCTGCGGATTGTCGGACACGGTCGGCACCACCACGGCGCGGCCGATGCCGCCAAGCGCTCGTAGCCGTTCTTCCATGTCGACCAGCGGCTCGACCGGCGACTTGATCTTGATCTCGACCAGGCCGAGCTGGCGGCCGCGCTTGATCAGGCGGTTGACGGTGGCGTGCGAGATGCCCAACTGATCGGCAATCTGCGCCTGTGTCAGTCCCTCGAGGAAATGCAGAACCAGAGCCTGGTGCATCTGTCGGGCGATGACGATTTCCTCGCGCGGCGCGTTTGCGGGTTTGAGTTTGGCTATCGGCATATCAGGCAGCCTTCCGCTTGTGCAGGAAATGGTCGATCGAGACGGCGGCAAGCAGAATGCAGCCTTTGATCATGTCTTGCCAATAGACGGACACGTCGAGCAAGATCAACGAGCTTGTTACGACCGACAGCAGGGCAATGCCGAGAATTGCCCCGAGGATCGTGCCGGAGCCGCCATTCAGCGACGCACCGCCGATCACCGCGGCTGCGATGATGTTGAGCTCCATGCCGACCCCAAAGGTCGGGGTCGCGGCACCGAAGCGGGACATATAGATCACACCGGCAACGCCGGACAGCGTGGCGCAGAGCACCGTCACCCAGAACTTCACCTGGTTGGTCTTGATCCCGGAATAGAGCGCCGCCTTCTCGTTGCTGCCGGTGTAGAACACCTTGCGGAAGGCGGTTGCCCGGCGCAGCAAGAAATCGAACAGCACGACGACCGCGACAAAAATCAGGATCACATAGGGAACGCCGTAGAATGTGCCCTGCCCGACCGCCTTGAACGAAGGTGGCAAGGTGAACAGTGACAGCGGCGTGCCCTTGGTGATGATCAGGCAGATGCCACGCACAATGACCATGGCCGCAAGCGAGGTGATGAAGTGGTTGAGCCCGACCACCGTGACGAAGAAGCCCATGACACAGCCGATCAGGCCGCTGGCAATGATCCCGATCAGGGATGCGCTCCACGGATCGAGCCCCATCAGGAACAGCGAGCCCGACAACACCATCGAGAAACAGACGACCGAGCCGACCGACAGGTCGATGCCGCCGACGATCAACAGGATGGTCATGCCGACGACGACGATCCCTTCCACCGAGAACGACATCAGCATCGCCCGGAAGTTGCCGAGCGTCAGAAAATGCGGCGAGGCAAAGCTCATGACGATGCAGAGCACCATGATGATCGCGATCAATCCCGCCTCGCGCATCGTTCCCAGCCGTTTCCAGCCGGGCGTGCGTGCCTGATGTACAGCTGCCAGCGTAGCGTCCGCCATGACCTTGTCTCCTGCCCCTGCGTTTTCTTTATGCGGCATGCTCTGATGCCTTTGAATTGTTGTGACCGCCGATACCCGAGGCGAGCCGCATGATCGCTTCTTCCGTCATCGTCTCGCCCTCGACCTCGCCTGCAACCGTGCCCTCGTGGATGACCAGCACCCGGTCGCACAGACCGAGAAGCTCCGGCAGTTCCGACGAGATGACGACGATACCGATGCCAGAGCGCGCGAGATCGCGCAGCAGCCGGTGAATTTCCGATTTGGCCCCGACGTCGATGCCGCGGGTCGGCTCGTCCATCAGGATGACCTTGGGATTGACGGCCAATTGCTTGGCAATCGCCACTTTCTGCTGGTTTCCGCCCGACAGCGACGAGACCGGCATGTCGATGCCACCCATCCGCACGCCGAGCCGCCGGACAAGGTCGCGGGCCCGAGCCGCCTCGGCGTTGGAATTCAACAGTCCCAGCGGCCCGGTCAGCGATTTCAAATCGAGCACAGCAATGTTCTGGGCGATGGAAAGATCGAGGAAAATGCCGGAGCCTTTCCGATCTTCCGACAGGTAGACGACGCCCGCCTGCGCGGCCTGCGCATAGGAGTGCGCCCACAGCCGCTGTCCATGCAATTGCACCTCGCCGTCGATTGCCGGCCGCAATCCGCAAATACCTTCGGCTATCTCGGTGCGGCCCGAGCCGATGAGCCCGCCGACGCCGAGAATTTCACCCTTGCGCAGTTCGAAACTCACATCGGTGAAGCGTCTGCCGTCACCGAGATCGCGGACGCTCAGAATGATCTCGTCGGTCCGCTCCGACGGCGCCTGCTTTTCCGGATAGAGCTGGGTGATCTCGCGTCCGACCATGCGGCGCACCACATCATCGGGCGTCAATTCCGCCACCATTTCCGTCGAGACATAGCGGCCATCGCGAAAGACGGTGACCCGGTCGCACAGGCTGAAGATTTCGGCCATGCGGTGACTGATATAGATGATCGAAATACCCTGCGCCTTGAGGTCGCGGATGATTTCGAACAGGATCTGGGTCTCCGATTCCGTCAAAGCCGCCGTCGGTTCGTCGAAGATCAGCACGCGACAATCGAGCGTCAGTGCCTTGGCGATCTCGACAAGCTGCTGGCTGGAAATCGACAAATCGCCGACTTTGCGGCGCACGTCGATTGGTGCCAGACGATTCATCACGACCTGCGCATCCCGCTCCAGCCGGCCATAATTCATGAAAGGCGAGCGGCGGCGGTTGGTCGCTGCCATGAACATGTTCTCGGCCACCGTCGCATCGGGGCAGAGCGCGATTTCCTGATGCACGAGGCCAAGCCCGAGCGATTGCGCCACGGCCGGCGACGTCACCTTTACCGGCGCGCCATCGACGAGAACGTCCCCCCCGGTCGGCTGCAGCACGCCGGCAATGATGTTCATCAGCGTCGACTTGCCCGCGCCGTTTTCGCCGCAAAGCGCATGAACCTCGCCCTTCTCCAGGCTGAAGCTCACATCCGTCAACGCCTTCACCGCCCCGAAGTGCTTGCTGACATTGCGGATTTCCAGAACCGGCACCGACGCCATCATCGTCTCCTCCTCACGCTCGCGGTGGCTGTCCGGAGTTTCCTGCCCCCGGACAGCCGGCACAAAGGCTTACTCCTCGATGCCTTTGGTGCCCCGCCGCTTCAGATACTTGTCCCAGTAGAAATCGTCGGCATTATCAGCCGTGACGATCGACAGGCCGTTGTCGACGAACGGAATGCTCATCGGGTTGAAGCCGGCGCGCTTGGCGTCGTTCATCGGGTCGATGAGTTCCGGATGCTTGGCAAGCCACAAAAGCATGAAGCCCATGTAACCCTGCATGCCCTGGTTCGGGTTGATCGAACCGAACACTTCGCCCGCCTTGATCATGTCGAGGATGTTGGCGTTGACGTCGGCGCACATCACGAGGATCTTACCGCCGCTTTCCTTGTTGGCCTGCGAAGCGCCGATGGCCGAGTTCGCTTCCGGCATGAAGACGGCGCCAAGGTTCGGATGTGCCTGCACCAAGCTCATCAGGCCCTGATAGGCCTTGTTCGGGTCCTGGTTGGACGCAGCGCGGCCGACCAGCTTCATATCAGGATATTTTTCCTCCATACGGGCGATGAAGGCGGCGATACGCTTGTCGTGGTTGTCCTGGCCCGGATTTTCCAGAACGGCATATTCACCCTTGCCACCCATCTTTTCGGCAATCGCGTCGGCCGCATAGGTGCCTTCGCGGGTATTGTCCGAGGTGACGAACGAGATGCGCTTGGAAAGCGGCGCATCGGCCGCGAAGGTCACGACCGCCGTGCCCTGGTCGATCGCCCGGTTGATCGGCTCGATGAACGGATCGGAGTTCATCGGATGAACGAGGATACCGGCCGGGTTCTGGGCCAGCGCCTGGTCGAAGGTGGCGATCTGCTTGTTGACGTCATATTCCGGCGTGCCGGTATAGGCGGTCTCGCAGCCGAGCTGCTGACCGGCCTGCTTGAACATTTCATAGACCGGGAACCAATATTCGACGCCCGATACCATGACGTTCATGACGTATTTTTCACCCGGCTTGCAGCGGAACGGATTTTCCGTGCCCGCGCTGGCCACGCCGGCCAAAAGCGTCGATGCAAGGACCGCCAATGCGGTCGTGCTTAGAAATTTGCGCAAGTTTCCTCCTCGAGGCCGAAGCCCCTCCCAAATATCCGGCGGCGCCTCAGCGGCTGCCGATGATCCATTGAAGACCGGAGTTCCTCCTCGAAGTCCGGTATGGGCAGATAATCGCAACGGCAGAGCTCTGTCAATATAATTCATACTGTGAAATATATTTCAGGTATCGACGTTCTGAATGGCGATTGATGCCGCCTTCCGGCGCTCGAAGACATCGAGAAGCGGCATTGATGTCGCTGCATTCGATTTGCCTGAAGACGGTCGCTCGAAGGCCGAAGCGGACCTTCCTCGCACGCGCAGCCGTTTTGGCAAGAATCTGAAGGGTAAAGACCAAGACCGCCGGAGCCTTTGATGGACGGTTGTCTCGGCTCCGCAAGTTCTGCATTTCATCGCCTTCGGCAGGTCGAAACGCTGATCAGAAACTCTCTAGAAGAACCCCAAAAGTAGGCCGCCATTCGTGTATATCGACGCTGCCGTAAACACCGGAGCGGACGAAGGGATCTCCTGCGCTGAACGCCTCGAACTCGGCGAGCGTTTCGACTTCCGCGATCACCAAGGCGGTAGAACCCTTGCCCTCCGCCGACGGTGCAGAGGGTCCGGAAAGCAGGATGCGGATCGCCGCGCCCCGCAGATAGGCCTTGTGTTCGTCGATCAATCGGGAACGTTCGGCAGCCTTGCCGGGGTCGGATACTGCATAGCGGGCAACGATCATTCTCTATTCTCCACTGGCGTCAGCACGAAATCGAAATCGGAACGCCAGACCGTCGCACGATCGACACGCTCGAAAGGCGCAACCAGGCTGTTTTTCACCCCAAACACCGTATCGGATCCCAGATAGGGATCGTCGCCGACAAAGGTGTGGGTTACGAGCTTCTGATAACCTGAAGCCGTGATCAGGTAATGGGTATGGGCAGGACGGTAGGGATGGCGGCCGAGGGAGGTCAGCATCTGGCCGACCGGGCCGTCATCCGGAATCGGATAGGAAACCGGCTTTATGCCGACGAAACTATAGGTGCCATCTGCGCCGGTGACGAAGATACCCCGGTTGTTCCACTTCGGCTGGATGTCCGGCTGCTGGACATCGTAGAAGCCATCGGAATTATCCGACCATACATCGATCTGGGCTCCCTCGATCGGATTGCCGTTAAGATCCAGCACTCGCCCGATGAAGAGACAGCTCTCGCCCTTGCCGTCGAGAGAGATGTTTTCACCCATCTGCCGTATGGGCGCGCCTTCGACATGGAACGGCCCGAACACGGTATTTTCCGTGGCGCCCGGCGGACGCCGGTTGTTGATTGCATCCACCAGCATCGACAAACCCAGCGTATCGCTGAGCAGGATGAACTCCTGTCGCTCGTCATGACAGAGATGGCCGGTTCGGGTCAGGAAGCCGATGGCCAGCGCCCATTCCTCCTGGGTCAGGCTGATATCCTTGGCAAAGGCATGCAGGTGCCTGACAAGCGACGCCATGATTTCGGCCAGACGCGGATTAATGTCCCGCCCCATCCTCGAGTTGACGACTTCCGCGGATCTCTCTTCGCTGAAATATTCAGGCACGTGGCCATCCTCCTAAGGCGTTAACGCGGCCGCGCGCCCTCCCAGGCGCTCTGCAACAAAACCCGGATCGCTTCCCGTTCGATCGGGCGCGGGTTCCAGTAGGGGTTCTGGGCGGCGAGTTCCGCCGCAGGGTCCAGATCGGCTTCCTTCATACCCAGATCGCGCAGCGCCAAGGGGGCGCCGATCGAAGCGGCGAAATCATAGAGACCGCCGCCCAGCGAGCCGCCAAAAAGATCGGCAGCCGGTTTTAACGCATCCGCTGCGGCGGCCGCGTTATAGGCGGAAGAATGGGGAAGAATGACCGCATGGGTTTCCGCATGCGGCAGATCGAAGCTACCGCCCAGCGTATGGCAGAGCTTGTGATGCAGGGCCATGCCAACCGCTCCGAGCACCGTGCCGCACAGCCAGGAACCGTAAAGCGCTTCGCTTCGCGGCTGGATGTCCCCAGGGGCATTGACGATTTGAGGTAAAGCCTGCTTCAGCGCGCGCAGGCCCTCGACCGCCATCATTGACGAAATTGGATTGCGATCCTGTGCATAGAGACCTTCGACCGCATGCGCCATTGCATTTAGCCCGCTGCTGACGCTGATGTTGACCGGTAATCCCAATGTCAATTCTGGGTCGTAGATCACCACTTCGGGCAGGATGCCAGGCCCGCGGACCGTCGTCTTCTGCCCGTTTTCTGTCTGGCCGAGGATCGGTGTAACCTCCGATCCTGCATAGGTCGTCGCCACCACGATTTGTGGCGCGTCGTTGCGATAGGCGATCGCCTTGCCGAGACCGATCGTAGATCCGCCGCCGATTGCGACCACGCAATCGGCGGCGGCCAAGTTGTATGCCGCGATCGCGCGCTCGGTCACATCGACCGGCGTATGCATCGTCGCATCGTGGAACAGTCCCGCCGCAAGCGGACCGAGGGAAGCAGCGATCCGTTCGGCCTCCGCTTTCTGGTGCGGGGTCGAAAGGATCAGGGCGCGCTTGCCGCCCTGCCCTGCAATCGCCTCGGCGAGACGGTTCAACGAGCCGCTCCCGAAGAAGACCTGGGCCGCGCTGGCCGCGTATCTGAAAGGTGCAACCATGCTATCGATCGAGTTTGAAGAGTGAAATCGCATTGGTGCGACCGATCTTCAGACGGTCGGCTTCGGAGATGGTCGTGCTGTCGAACCAGTTTGCAGCATGGTCGACGTTCTCGAATGGCCAGTCCGTCGAGAACAGAATTCGGTCCGCGCCGATTTCCAGCATAGCATCGATAAGCGATTGCGTGCGGAAGTTCCCCGACGTCGTGATGTAGAAATTCTCGTTGAAATAATCGGCAATCGGGCGTTTGGCGGGATAGTTCTTTTCCACCTTGACCCACGCATTCCGGTTGTCGATGCGCCACATCATGTACGGCAGCCCCTCGCCCATGTGACCAACGATGATGCGCAAAGCCGGATGTTCGTCAAACAGGCCGGATCCCATCAAGCGTAGCGCATGAACAGCGGTCTCCTGCGCGAACGCCCATGTCGGACCCATCAGCCAGGAATGGCCGGCATAGATCCGGCTATCCTGCGGCAGCGGGTTGCGCGGATGCAGATAGAAGGGAACGTTGAGTTTTTCGACTTCGGCCCAGAACGGACGATATTGCGGCAGGTCGTAGTAGAGCGGCGTCGTTCCGTCGCCTTCCTGCGAGAAGCCATTGACCAGTGCGCCGACGAAACCCATCGTTGTCACGCAGCGCTGCAATTCCTGCGCGGCCGCATCCGGATCCTGCAGGGGCAAAGCTGCAAATCCCAGGAAACGGTTCGGGTTCTTGACGCATTGCTCCGCCAGAAAGTCGTTGGCGCGCCGGGAAATCTCCAGGGCCTTTGCCTTGTCTGGGATCGCCTGCACGGCTGGAGCGTTCAGCGACAGGATCATTTTCTCAATGCCGTGGGCATCCATTAGCCGCAAACGCTTGTCCTGGATATCCAGAAGACGGGCGGACAGTTCCGTCCAGTAATCGCCCGGCACGAATCCAGCCGAATCCTTTAGCGTCTCGGGAATGGCGAAATGTTCTTCAAGCGCGATCTTGCCTTGCACGATATGCTCTCTTTCCTGTCTTAAACCGAAATAATGGGGATGGCGGATCAGAATTGTCCCTTGGGCGGAAGACCGAGCAGCTGCTGGCCGACCATGGTGCCCACGGCATCCCAGTTCATGGAAATATGGCGCCCGACGGCATTTGCATCGCGCCATGCCCGCTGGACGGGGTTGGACATCTGGAGGCCGAGGCCGCCTGTCGATGCATTGAGAGCTTCCACGGCCCGAAGGGCCAGGCTGACCGCAAAGGACTGGCTACGACGGGCGAGAATCCGATCTTCTTCGGTGATCTCGCCGGCGCCATCCTCGCGGGCCTGGGCCAGTTGCTGCGCCCGGGCAATATCGCGCAGAATGATTTCGCGGGCGGCGTCCACGGATGCGGAGGCTTCCGCCACACGAAGCTGGATCGTCGGAAATTCCGCGATCTTGTTGTTGCCACCGGCCACTGCACCACGTGTCACACGGGCCCCCATGTGGTCGATATAGCTCTCCAATGCGCCCTTCGCCGCACCGACGGCTGCGCTGCCGAGGCAGAACGGAACCCCCATGAGCAGCGGAATGTTGAAAAGGCCGATACCCTTGTAGCCACGTCCGCCCGGCGTTCTGCCGGAGGTCGCATCCGGAAAGCTCAGCATACGGTATTCCGGAACGAAGACATCCTTGAGGATCAGGCTTTTTGAGCCGGTGCCCGCGAGGCCGACAACGTCCCAGGTCTCGGCAATGGCATAATCGCTGGCGGGAACCAGAAGGAACGCCGGCACAGGACGCTCCCCCTCGCCGTTTGGCGGAATGATCGCCGCACAGAGCGCCCACTGGGCATTTTCGCATCCGCTTGCAAAGGCCCAATCGCCGGTTAACCGGAAGCCACCGTCGACGCGTTCCGCCATGCGGACCGGCGCATAGGAACCGCAGAGCAGCGCATCCGGATTGCTGCCCCACACGTCCTGCTGAACCCTTTCATCGAACATGGCGAGGAGCCATTGATGCGCCGAAAGGAGGCCAGCAACCCAGCCGGTGGAGGCACAGGCCGACGACAGTTGGATATTTGCATCGACAAGCTCGGCAAACGATCCTTCGTCGCCACCGAAACGGGCAGGCTTGACGATATCGAAATAGCCGGCGGAGCGCAGCAGATCGATATTGCGTGCCGGCACGCGGCCGGATTTTTCCGTGTCGCGCGCGCCGGCACGGATCTCGTCCAACACCGGGGCGATACGATCTGCAAGACATGCGTTCTCAACCCGCGCCGAGGCGGGAAACAGGGCGGCTGTATTGTTCATGGAACTACCTTCAGTTCTGGGATGCAGGAAGCGCGTGCTGTGGCGCGCAATATTTCGAGTTCTCGTACATCAGCGCGGTCGTGTCGTCGGAATGGCGTGTATCCACCACCTGCCCGATGAAGATCGTGTGCGTTCCATAGGGAACCGCGCCCATACGGCGGCAGACGACCGAGGCATGAGCGGAGCCCAGCACCATCATGCCGCGCTCATGGCGAACCCAATCGGCAGCATCGAAGCGACGCTCAGGCGCAATCTTGCCGCTGAACCCTTCCGATACGGCTGCCTGCCTGTCGGTCAGAACGCTGACGGCGAATTCCGGCACCTCGAGCAGCATGTCGTGCAGGTAGGTGCGATTGTTCAGGCAGATGATGAGAGATGGCGGATCCATCGAAAGTGATGTGACGGCAGTAGCCGTCATTCCATGATCGGCACCGTTGCGACAGGCGGAAATGACCGTCACCGTTGCCGGGAAACGGCGCATGGCCGATCGAAACGCATCGCTGATCGGTGCGGGGGCCGGCGCTATGCCGAGGGCAGCAGTGGCAGACATGATTTCCTCCCGTGTCTCCTTAGTGTCCAAATTATTGCATTTGCAACTATTGTCAATGCAAATTTAGAAATTAGACGGGAAAATGCTTGATCTACCCAGCCGTTCTCGGCAGCAGAAAGCCAATCGTGTTGTCATCCCGGTAATTTAGGTGCATGTCGGAGGGAGCCCTCAGCAAGCCGAATCCCGCCAGCAGACAGAGACATGTACAAACTTACCGATTCCGTTCCCTATCTTCTTAATCGCGCCGGCGTGCGGATAGCCGAGGTATTCGCGCAGAGAATTGCCGAAGACAATCTCAGCGTGGCGATGTACCGGGTCCTGGCCATGCTCAAGGAACGCCGGGAGAGCACCCTGGGGGATCTCGCCGACGTCGTCTCTGTCGAGATTTCGACGCTTTCGCGCCTCGTCGGTACATTGGCCAAGCGCAAGCTGGTGTCGCGAACACGTCCGGAAGATAACGGCCGTATCGTCATCGTAAGGCTGACCCCGCAGGGCGAGGCGATGACGGAAAGGCTTATGCCGCTTGCCGTGGAACTTGAACGCACCGCGGTGCAGGACATGTCGGACGAAGAGGTCGCAGCCCTGAAGAAGGCGCTGCGCCGCATGCACAGCAACCTACCGGCAATATCCGGAAAGGGAAAAGTTGCGAGCTGAAAAGTTTGCAGTTGCAAATATTTTATTCGCAAGTATTTAATAGCGTGTCATCGTTGTCTTGACATCGCCCTCTCACGGGCGAGTCTGGCGCTGGGAGGAACCACGCCGGCAACGATCCAGGAGGATTTGTACATGGATCGACGCGGACCTGCCGCTGGCAGGAGCGTACTTCCTGTACTCAAATGTATGGGGAGGGAAAATTGGCCATACAAGATCTCGCTATTATCAAGGAACACGTTCGCAGCCCGAATATCATCATCGCCCTTTGCGGTCTGCTGATCCTGTTCGACGGCTATGACCTGATCGTCTATGGCGCAGTCGCGCCGGCATTGCTCGCCGAAGCGAGCTGGGGCCTGACGCCCGGCCTGGTCGGACGCGCTGCCTCCATCACCCTGTTCGGCATGCTGCTGGGCGCTCTCGTCGCCGGAACACTTGCTGACAGGATAGGTCGCCGCAAGGTCATCATAGGCAGCCTGCTGAGCTTCTCCGTTATGATGATCGGCAGCGGTCTTGCGCCGAGCTTTCTCATTTTCGAGGGAACACGCTTTCTCGCCGGTCTGGGCCTTGGGGCTCTTTTTCCCACGGTAACTGCTTTGATCATCGAGTTTTCTCCGCCGAAGCGGAAGGCAATAGCCTACTCGATTGCTCTTCTCGGTTATCTGGCTGGCGGCATCATCTCGGGTATCCTCGGACTGCTGCTGGTGCAGAAATACGGATGGCGTCCACTGATGATCATCGGCGGCGCACCGATCCTGCTTCTGCCCTTCTTCATCCGCCTCATCCCCGAATCCCCTGAGTGGCTGGCAACGAAGAACCGCCAGACCGAAGCCAATCAGATTGCAAACCAGTACGGGCTGCCCGATCCCGTAGCCAGGCCTGTTGCGTCACGCCAGGTCGGCATCCGGTCGCTGTTTTCCGAAGGTCGCCTGCTGCCGACATTGAACGCATGGGGCATCCACTTCTGCTCGCTTCTGCTCACATTCGGCATGGTCAACTGGCTTCCGACCATCATGAACAAGATGGGCTATGACCTCGGTTCCGCCCTGCTCTTCTCCGTAACGCTCAATCTCGGAGCCGCAGTCGGCCTCCTGATTGGCGCAAGGATTGCCGACCGCGGAAACGTCAAGATAGTCGTGGCAGGTATGTTTCTCCTCGGAGCCTGCTCGATCTGGTTGCTGACGCAGGTGGATCAGGGCCTCCAGGTCTATGGTCTCGTCGCACTTGCAGGTACGGGAACGATCGGCACGCAGATCCTCGCCAACGTTCTCGTTGGAAACCTCTATCCGGTCGAAATCCGTGGAACCGGCCTCGGCTTCTCGCTCGGCATCGGCCGTATCGGAGGCATGATAGGACCGGCCATCGGCGGTGCGGTTCTGGGTGCAGGCCTGGCTCCGCAGTGGAACTTCTACATCTTCGCATCGGTAGCAGCCTTGGGATGCATGCTCGCACTCATGACGTTGCTGTATCGAAAAACGGCTGATTGACGGCCAGATTGTCGGCAGGCCTGCATCCAGAACCTGCCGACAAGTGGGCACAAGTGCCTAAAGAGACATCTCGCTGCCCAATTCGAGTGCAATCGCTTCAAACTGACCATTGACATCGGCAGTGTTAAGGCAGAAGCCGCAGTCGGCCGCGCATGCGCGGCCGTTTTTGCGAGGATGCCACAGATGAAGACCCAGACGGGTGTCGCCGACGCCGGAAACCTGATCATAACAGGCGTCGTGCTGATGCTGCTCGGCGATCTGCTCTTTGCACTGAACGATGCAATGGGCAAATGGCTGGTCGCGAGCTTTGCCGTCGGCCAGGTGCTGGTGATCCGCTCGGTCGGCGCTTTCATCGTGCTCGGACCAATGATCCTCCGGCAAGGGCCGATGGCCCTGTTTCGCGTCGAGCAGAAAGGCCTCCAGTTCATACGTGTTTTGATGGCGACTTGCGATGTCGCGCTGTTTTATGCTGCCGTCGCCTATCTGCCGCTCGCAGATGTGATGACCTTCTATATGGCGGGACCGATCTATATCGCGGCGCTCTCGCATTTCTTTCTCGGAGAAAAGATCGGTTGGCGCCGTTGGCTGGCTGTTCTGATCGGCTTTGCAGGCGTCGTCATCGCGCTGCGTCCATCCACGGCGATGCTGTCGCTTCCATCGCTCTTCGGTCTTGTGGGCAGCTTTGCCTTTGCGCTGTCTCTGGTGATGAGCCGCTATCTGCGCTCGACCAGCGATACCACTCTGGTGACATGGCAGACGATTGCGGCCCTCGCGATCGGTATCGTCTTGAGCATTGGCCACTGGCAGCCGGCAACGCTCGTCGATTGGTCCGGCATGCTGCTGCTCGGGATCGTCGCCTCCTGCGCGCATCTGCTCATCACGCGCTCGCTGAAGCTCGCACCGGCATCGCTGCTCGCGCCGCTTCAATATACGCTGCTGCTCTGGGCAATCGTCCTCGGCTACCTCTTCTTCAACGATGTTCCCGATATGCAGATCATCATCGGTGCCGCGATCATCGTCGTTGCAGGACTGTTCATCTTCCACCGAAAGAATCTGAAAGAGACGGTTCCGGCTGAAGCCGTCCCGCCCGACGGCCATTGAAGCTATAGCGCTGCGTATCCTTAGCTTCCGTGGACTTTCCACGGAACAATCTGGACGCTTGCACGCTACTCCCGAGCATTCAAACATGGGAGATTTCAATGGCATCCATGACCCTCGAAGACCTATCCTCGCAACTGAAGAAGATCGATTTCTGCATGCTGTCGACGAACGCCGGGTCGGGCCGCATCTCGGCCCGACCGATGAGCAACAACGGCGACGTCGAATATGATGGGGATTCCTGGTTCTTTTCCTATGAAGACAGCAGAAAAATCACGGAGATCGAAGGCGTCGACACCGTCTCGCTGACGTTCACGGCGCCTCCCAGCCTCCTCGGCAAGCCGGGGATTTTCATTGCTGTCGAGGGCGTCGCGTCGCTGGTACGGGATAAGGCGGCACTCGAAGAACATTGGATCCCCGATCTCGAGCGGTGGTTTCCTGACGGAGTGGACACTCGCGGGATCGTTCTCATCAAGGTTTCAGCGTCCTCCATCCGGTACTGGGATGGTGAGGAAAACGGCGAAGTCGTCCTGCCTGGCTCAGCAAGTTAAGGTAATGGCATAAAGGCTGCCCTACTCCGCTGGCGGCTCCTCCCAGCCAAAGACGCTCCGGCCGCCGAAATCGGCGGATTGGCGAAATTCGCCGGCGATGATTTCCTTGAGGTCGGGACCCGTCACATAGCGTTCCAGCTGCCTGGATTGGTCGTCCAGGCGCTTGAGCGCCTGCAACTCCTCCTCGCGTCCCAGCCTGCCCTTCTGCACCGCCGATTTCATCACGGCGATCGTCTCGTCATAAACTTTGAGCGGGACCGGAAAAGGATGGCGATCCTTGCCGCCATGGGCGATCGAGAAGCGCGCCGGATCGGAAAATCGGCAGGGCGCACCGTGCACGACTTCCGCCACCATTGCCAGAGCGTTCACCGTGCGGGCACCGACGCCGGGGACGAGCAGCAACTCTTGGAAATCCGCTGGCCCGCGGTCTGCCGCGGCGGCCAGATTTCCGTGCAGGCGCCGCATGTTGACGTCACTCTCGCGGACATCGTGATGGGCAGGCATGATCAGGTGCGGCAGCATCGGCTGTTCGGCGGGTTCGTGCGCCGGCGCTTCGACACGCAGCAGTGCGGCGGCTTCACGGATGATTCTGTCGGGACCGAGGGTCGCCAGCAGATCGAGCTGACCGCGCCGCGAGCGTTCGGCGCGCCTGTCGGCAAGATTGACGATCTCGCCCTGGCTCCGTCCCTCAATTGCCGCATGCGGCGAGTCGACGAAGCTCTCCAGCCCTTCGGACAGCCAGTGATACCGCCGGGCCTGACGCTTGTCGCCGTTCATGCCTTGCTGAACAACCACCCAATGGCCGTCATCGGCGACGATGAACCCGTGCAGATAGAGGTCGAACCCGTCCTGAAGGGCGGCGCTGTCGACCTTGGCGATGAGACGGCTCGTGGTCGCGAGCCCCTCCCCGTCGAGGCCGACACGCTCGCCGATCGAGACGAGCTCCTGCGGCGTCTTGCGAGAATGCGCGCCACGACCACCGCAGACATGCAGGCCGAGCTCGCCGGCGCGCGGCTTCAGCCCGCGCTTCAGCGCGCCGAGAACGCTGGTCGTGATGCCGGAAGAATGCCAGTCCATGCCCATGACCGCGCCGAAGGACTGGAACCAGAAGGGATGCGCGAGCCTGCGCAGGAATTCGTCGCGGCCATAGTGATGGACGATCGCCTCAGTGATCAGTGTTCCCAACCGCGTCATCCGGTCGCCCAGCCAATGCGGCACGCGTCCCCCGTGAAGGGGAAGATCGGCGCTGCCTGCTCGTTGTGACATCTCGTTTCCTTGCATTCTGCATCGCAGGCGGCCGTCGTCTGACGCCATCGGGGAACCCAGGCAAATTCCGGGCGTTTGTGCTCCAGTTAGAGGCCGAGGCAATCATGACGACATTCGAAACCATCTTCAATAACCCGAGCTTGCCCCAGACAAAATCACAACGGCCGGGCGACCGCCAAGAACAGGAGGGCAGCGCCTTGCGCCTGAAAGGGAGTGCTGCCAAGGCGGCCTTCCTGATCAACGGCAACAGCTATTTCGCCGAGCTGGCGCGCACGTTGCGGCAGGCGCGGCGCACCATCTGGATCGTCGGGTGGGATTTCAATCCGAACATCCGGTTGGAACCCGAGAAGTCCGACGAAACGCTGGCCGACCTGTTGCATGCCCTGGCAGCGGTAAATCCGGAGCTCGAAATACGCATCCTCATCTGGGCGCTCGGCCCCGTCTATTCTGACAAGTCCCTGCGGGTGCTGCGGAAGAAAAACTTTCCCAGAAATGCGCGGATCGATTTACGCTTCGAGCCTCAGCCAACATTGCGCGGTTGTCACCATCAGAAACTCGTCTGTATCGACGATGCCGTCGCCTTCATCGGCGGCATAGACCTGACGTCGCGCCGGTGGGACACCTGGCTCCACCGCGCCAAGGATAAATTGCGACGTGACCCCAAGGGCGTTTCCTACGATCCGCTGCATGACGTTCAGGCAATGGTCACCGGCGACGCCGCAAGACTGATCGGCGATATCGTCAGGCAGCGCTGGGAAAACGCTACCGGCGAAAACCACCTGTCGTTGGCCGAAGACGTCCCTTTCGCCTGGCCGGAGGATCTCGCCGTTTCGATGAGGGAGATCGCGGTCAGCTTCGCGCTGACGGAGCCGTCGACCGCACTTCACCCCGGCATCAGCGACGGCATCGCCATGACATTGGACGTCATCGCCCGGGTTCGGCGGCAGCTTTACATCGAGGCGCAATATCTCGCCTCCTTCCGCGTCGCCGACGCCATTGCCGCGCGACTGCAGGAGGAAGACGGGCCTGAAGTCGTCATCATCTGCACGCGCAGCTCTCACGGGCTGATCGAAAAGCTTGTCATGGGCGGCAATCGCGACCGGGTCATTCGCCGCCTGAAACGCGCCGATCGTGCGGACCGCCTGCGCGTCTATTATGCCGTCGTGCCCGGGCCAATCGTACCCGAGCCAGTCACGCCCGGAGAGAATGGCGAGGTCGAGGTGCTCGTCCATTCCAAACTGATGATCGCAGATGACGAGCTGGTCCGCATCGGCTCCTCCAACCTCAACAATCGCTCGGAAGGACTGGATTGCGAATGCGACATGCTGTTCGAGGCCGGTAACAACGAGCATCGCCGCGCGATCGCGGATCTGCGCAATCGCCTGCTTTCGGAATATCTCGGAACCACCCCGGAAAGCTTTGCCGCAGCCTTTATGCAAAGCGGCTCGTTGATCGAGGCGGTCGACGCGCTCAATGACGGACCTCGGGGCTTGCGGGAATTCACCGTCGAGCTGCCGGGCAGCACTTCGCCGATTTCAGGCACCGCGCTCTTCGACCCGGTTCGACCCTTCGCCCCTCTAGACCGACTGGGCCTCGGCGCGCTCGTCCGCCTCCTCATCCGCCCCGCGTGATCTCCAGCGGAAGATCACCTCGCTGATGACGAGAAGCGTTGTGCCGAGCACCAGCGGAATGAAGAAATAGGCACAGCGGAAGGCAATCAGCGCGCCGATCGAGGCCTCCTTCGGCACGGCATAGGAGACGGTTGCCTCGAGGACGCCCAGACCGCCCGGAACATGCGTTGCGAGAATAGCCGAATTGGCGAGGACGTAAGCCGTCACCGACCTGAAGAAGGCGACGTCGCCTAAGGCAGAGAGCATCTGGTGCAGACAGGCGGACACGAGCATGAAGTTGACCGTCCCGACCCCGACCTGCGCGACCGCGATCGAAAATCGCGGCAGCTGAAACGACCAGCGCCACAGCCGCAATGTGCCGCGGATGAAGAACGCCAGGCCCGCATAGACGACCGGCACAACCAGCGCCAGCGCACCGAAGATGCGGACGCTTGCCGGATCGATGCGCAGCAGGCGTCCGGCATCGCCGGGATTGACGATCATCGCAAGACCACCCAGCGTGATCAGCCCGAGCCCCACCGTGACACCGCAAAACAGGATGATCTTCGTCACGTCCTCCGCCGTCAGTCCCCAGCGCGAATAGAAACGATAACGGAAGGCGCCGCTGCTCAGCCCGGCAAAGCCGATATTGTGGCCGAGCGAGAGGCTGATGAATGAAGCCAGCGCAATCCTGGAATAAGGCAAGGATTTGCCGAGCGAGCGGATCGCCAGGAGATCGAAACAGCCGAGGCACAGATAGGATGCCGCCGCGAAAAGCAGTGCTGTGCAAAAGGTCGAAAGAGGTATGCTGCGGACCGATTGGACGATCTCTCCCAGACTATACTGCTCGAAGATCCGATAGAGGAGAAAGACCGCGAGACAAAGGGCGGCAACGAGCAGTCCATTCCATATTATGCTTTTCAAGCTCATCGATTGTCCATTTCCGAGATGCGAGCGCCACGGCTCGATCATCTGGAACGATCAAACGAGTTCCGTGTTCCCACGGGGAACAAGTTCTATGTTCCCCGGGGGAACGAGCTTTCAGCGGGCCTATGCCGGATAGATCAATCAGACTCCTGACCTATAACGTCCACAGTTGCATCGGCAGTGACCGGAAGCTCGATCCCGGCCGCATCGCTTCCGTCATCGCTGAAGCTGAGGCCGATATCGTCGCGCTTCAGGAGGTCGATGTCCTCAGGCGCAGGACCGGCGGCGTCGACCAGGCCCACGCGATCGCCTCGCTTCTGAAGATGCAGGCGCATTTCCATCCGGCCCTGTCGATTGCAGAGGAGCAGTATGGCGATGCGATCATCACCTCGCTGCCGACAGGCGCGGTCAAGGCCGGCCCGCTGCCGTCCATCGGCGAACAGCGGGGCGCCTTATCCGTCGAAATACTGGTCGGCGACAGAAAACTGCTGGTCATCAACACCCATCTCGGCCTTCGCGGCCGCGAGCGCATCCGGCAGATGACGACGCTGCTGAACTCGGGCTGGCTGCGCGGCACGGCGGACGAGCCTCTTCCCACCATTCTCTGCGGCGATTTCAACGCCATTCCGTCATCAGCGACTTACCGACTTGCCACGCGGTCATTGAAGGACGCCCAGCTCGCAGGCAACGCCGCGCCGAGAGCGACCTTTCCCTCCCGTTACCCGCTGATGCGCCTCGACCACATCTTCGTCAGCGACGATCTCATCGTCAAGCAAGCGGCGGTCCTGCAAAACCGCCTGACAAGGGTTGCCTCTGACCACCTCCCTCTGTTTGCCGAAATCGGTTTCGCCTGATCAGTCATCGCTGCTGACGATTTTCACCTGGCGAACTTCCGGTTCATCGCCGCCGCCACCAACGGCAACGCCGTCGTCGCCACCGCACCCAGAGGCAGTCGCCTGATGCCCCTCGTGACGACGAAGGTCGCCGCCATTGCGGCTGCCAGCTTGAGCCAGGGCTGATTGCCGAGCTGCGCATGAGCGCTTGCATCGGCCCATCGGACGTTCTCTGTAACGACGGTCGCGGCCTGTTGTTGGATCACGTGAAGGCGAGCGCGAAGGTTTTCTATCTCTTCTCTCAGTTCTCGCAGCCGGCCTTCGAGGGCATGACCATCGGAGACCAGGAGAGGTTCCTCGACGGTGCCTTCAACCGGGGCATGACCACCGAGCGTGGCAATATACGCCCGATACTCGGCCTCGCTGGCAAAACCCTCGCGTCTGATGAGATCAGGGTTGATGTTCGCCTCTTCGAAGGAGGCCGGTGTGGTTTCCACACCGTCGCGCACACCCTTGTCTGTGCCGATGTCCCCGCGTTCGTCCTTGAACATGATGCGTCTCCAGTTGTTCCTGGCGATAGAACGCCCGACGGCTCAGAAGGATGCATCGGCTGCCCGCCCTCGGGCTGGACAAAATGCTGGTTTCGGCGAATATTGAAACGAATATTTCACGAGTCGTGCAGTATGAAATAATTATTCCACTGATGCGTCATGCGTCCGGCAGGGATTATGTGCAGAGCCGGTTCGAGGGGACTGGTATCTTCACCCGAGATTGATTGTTCTGCTTCAAGCCATTTCCTTCCGACGGATATAGGAATTTCGGAAGGTCAAGAGGAAGGGGCGAGCAGCCGTTGGTTGCGAGCAAACCCGTGGCTGCCGCCTCAGGCGGAAGGAGGATTTCACTCGAAGGGAGGCGATCTGCAACAGCCCTGCGCCAAGGCGCCGCAACGAGACGCTGTGAGCCGAGGAGGGACTCATGTTGGGAAGGCTGTTGTCACGTGTTCGCATCCAGACGCAGGTGATGGTGTTCATCGTTCCCTTCGTCTTCAGCATCATGGCCGTGGGCGCGACCGGTTTTTATGCGTCGAGCTTGCTTCAGGGGCGGATGGATATTTCCAATTCCGTTCTGCAGTCGCTGAGCGGATTTCGCGATTTGTCGGCCGCGATGGGCGAATTCCTCGCCAATGCCACGCAAGAAAACCGCGATGTTGTCACCCGCAAACTTGCCGATCAGCGCGTTCTTCTGAAATCCGGCATCGATAGGCTCACCGCGGATCGCAGCGGTCAGCAGGAGTTGGAGCAAGCGCTGTCTTCCATCGACGGAATTTCGGCCCGCATGGATACACTGTGGCAACTTCAGGAAACTCGGTCGGCGCTCTTTACCGATCTCCAGAAGGCGCAGAGCATCGTCGTGTCGTCCCAGACGGATATCGTTGAAGGCTCCAAGGTCCTCCAGCGCGCCGCCGACATGGAGGAAGATGAAGCCCGCAATACACTGGGCGATGCACAGCGCATTTCGGACTTCGCCTCCTTCGCCCAATCGCTAAACGACAAGGCTCAAGCCGCCGCCCCTATCGGCGGCCCCGATATGGAGGAACTCGCCCGGCAGCAGCGCATCGTGGGAATGGCGCTTGGCGGCGAGGCACCGGAAGCCAAAAAGGCGATTGACGATGCCATTGCTTCGTTGAAGCCGCTTGTCGAAGCCTCCAGCCAGACCGAGGAGCGTACAGCCGGTCTCAGGAATGCGACGAGCCATATCGTCGGCAGGCTGCCCGAATTGCAGGAGGTCGCCTCACGGCGCGTGAAGGCGGTAACGGATAAGGCGGCCGAGACCGCCAAAACGGTCGAGCGCGCCAAAACCAGCCAGAGAGACGGCCAGAAACTCACCACCTCGGCTTACGTGATTCAGATCGTTATGGCGAAACTGACCTTGGCGCCGACGGACGCCAATCTCCAGCGGCTTTCGCAGGAAATCGCGGCTGTCAGAAAGGGCCTGGACACGCTGATTTCCAATGCCGGCGGTGTCGCGCAGTTCGATAATCTCAAAGCCAAGCTTCTGCCGGCGCTGGACAAAATGCAGAAGGCTGCCACCGACCTCGTTCGCATCAGCGCGCAGCGCCAGGACGAATTCCATTTGGCCGCGGCCGACGTGGACCGGATGTGGTCTCAGTTGACGGCATTCGCCGAAATGCAGCGGCAGAATGCTGCTGAGGAACGCGCGGATGCTAATTCGATGTCCCTGGGAACGACGATCCTCGGCGTGGTGATCGCAATCCTCGCAGGCGTCGGGCTGACCGTTACGCTCAAGGGGCCGATCAATCAGATCACCTCGGCTATGAGGCGGCTGGCGGACGGCAAACTCGAAACATCCATCGTCGGTGACAGCCGAGCCGATGAAATCGGCGATATGGCCCGCGCCCTGGGCGTATTCAAGAATAATGCCATCGCCAAAGTCGAGATCGAGGAGCGTAGCGAGGTCGAGCGATCGAGGGCCGAGGAGGAGCGGCATCGCAATGATGAAGAAAAACGCACGGTCGAAGAGCAGATAGACTTCGCGGTTACGGCGCTGGCGGAAGGTCTCGGACGTCTGGCACGGGGCGACATTTCTCAGACGATCGCAACCCCCTTCTTCGGCCGATTGGAGCAGCTTCGTAACGATTTCAACTCGTCGCTCCTCCGGCTGCAAGAAACGATCGACCAGATCCGCACCAACACCCGGATGATCGAAGGGAACGCCGGTCAGATGGATCTTGCCGCAAACGATCTTGCGCGGCGCACCGAACAACAGGCCGTCGCACTCGAAGAGATAGCCGCAGCTATCGAAGAGATCACTACTACGGTTCGTTCGTCGGCGGCCTGCGCCGATGATGCCCACCAGATCATCACGGACACCAAACAGGTGGCCGATTCGTCATCCCAGGTCGTTGCAAGCGCCATCGACGCGATGGGCAAGATCGAAGCGGCATCCGACGAGATCGTCCAAATCATCGGCGTCATCGATGAAATCGCGTTCCAAACGAACCTACTTGCCCTGAACGCCGGCATCGAAGCGGCCCGCGCCGGCGAGGCCGGAAAAGGCTTTGCGGTCGTGGCCCAGGAAGTGCGCGATCTGGCTCAACGCTCCGCGGAGGCCGGCCAAAGGATCAAACAGCTCATCGGACGTTCGCAGACGGAGATTACCAACGGAGCGCGTGTCGTCCGCGAGACGAGCGAAGTCCTCGAAAGTATTTCGGCGAAAGTGGTCACCGCCTCCGAGCAGATGGACGTGATCGCTCGCTCGAGCAGAGAGCAGTACAACGCCCTCCATGAAGTGAATTCTTCCGTCAACAGGATGGACCAGATGACGCAGCAGAATGCTGCCATGGTCGAGGAAACCAGCGCGGCGACGAAGGAACTTGCCGACGAGACGAGGATACTCCTCCAGTTGATCGATCAGTTCCAATTGGAGCAAACGGGGGCGCTTCGTCGAACCGCCGCGGCATAGAACGGTCATCCGCTTGGCGAGCGGCTCAAGTTTCCGCATCGCGACCTTCACCGTCGCGACGCGCTGAAACGCTCCGGCCGAAAGTCCGCCAGCAGTGGATGGCGGCGTCCAGTAATGATCTCATCCGCCAGCAGTTCGCCGGCAATCAGGCCGAGGGTGGCACCGCTATGGCTGAAGGCAACGAAATAACCAGGGATTGACGGCAACTCGCCGAAGACCGGCTCACCATCGCCCGGAATGGGCTTCGGGCCGACCCCATAATCTTCGATCTCCAGTTGCGGATTGCCTTCGAGAACCCTTGAGGCCTCGCGCAGCAGCCCCTCCAGCGTCGATTGCCTGACTTCGTAGCTGCCATCGGGTTTCACGCTCACTTCTTCCTCGGACCAGGCGGAATCGAGCGCGAAGCCGCCGCTGGGCGTCGGACGGATGGCAATGCGAGGTGTGTTGAGCACAGCCTTCAGCGGATGGCGGATTGCCTTGGTCCGGACGAGAAGGGCGACAGGCGTTGCATCGCCGATATGCTGGCCGACCTCAGCCACGATCGCGGGAACGTCACCGCCCGCAGCAAGCAGAACGGCATCCGCATCGCGGCGCATGCCGTCGGCCGTGATCACGCCACGGGCACGCCCGCCTTCGATATCGACCGTCGCGCGACCGGCGTCCGTGACGATCTCGCCGCCCAGCGTGCGGAATTCTTCCGTAAGCGTGCCGATCAAGGACGGAAGATCGACCCAGCCCTCCCCGGGATTGAAGATCGCGCCTTGCTGCGTCACGGCGCTTGCGTCGACACCCGGCGTCGTCGCGGCAATCCTTGCCGGGGCGAGCCATAGCGCGTGATAGCCGAGATCGCGCTCATAGTCGAAGATCTCGGCGATCTCGTTGCTACCATCGTCCGCATCCCAGGTCAGGCCGCCGTCGAAGCGCAGCCACGGCGCATTGGGATATCGGGCGGCCAGCGTGCGATACCGATCTATGCCGGCCAGACGCAGCCGGTGATAGGCATCGGCGCGTTTACGCGCCGAGTTGAGCCAGGCAAGCGAACGGCCGGAGGCGCCGTTGGCAAGCGGACCGTCGTTAATGAGCACGGTGCGGACCCCGAGCCGCGCCAGATGGACTGATGTCGAGACGCCAAAGATCCCGCCACCGATGACGACGACCTTCAAGGGTTTGGTGGAAGCATTCATGTCGATAACCTTGTGTTCTGCTCTTGCTACATCGGGTGAAATCCGGCGCAGCCGGTGTGAGGACGACCGGGGCACCATGCGTTGCCTCGGGCGCTTCAGAGAACTTCCGCAAGGAAGCGCTTCAGCCGCTCGCTTCGGGGATTGTCGAAGATCTGCTTCGGGCAGCCGGCCTCGACGATGCGGCCCTCATCCATGAAGACGACCTGGTCGGCCACCCTGCGCGCAAATCCCATCTCATGCGTCACCACGGCCATCGTCATGCCCTGGCGGCCGAGGGCGGCCATCAGGTCGAGCACTCCCTTCACCAGTTCGGGATCGAGCGCACTCGTCACTTCGTCAAACAGCATGACCTCCGGATCCATGGCCAGCGCGCGTGCGATGGCGACGCGCTGTTGTTGCCCACCCGACAGACCTGCGGGCCGATGATCCTTACGCCCTGCAAGACCGACATCGGCCAGACGTGCCTCGGCGATGCGCCGCGCCTCCTGCCTCGGCATCTTCTTGATCTTGGTCAGCGAAAGCATGACGTTCTCGAGTGCCGTGTGGTCGGGAAACAGGTTGAAGTGCTGGAACACCATCCCCACCCGCCGGCGCAGCCTCTCCGGCTTCATCGCCAGGATGCTCTCGCCATCGAGCAGGATGTCACCACCCTTCGGTTCGACAAGCCTGTTCATGCAGCGCAGCAGCGTCGATTTGCCCGAGCCGGAAGGGCCGATGATGCAGGTGACGGTACCGGCGGCGACGTCGAGATCGACCCCCTTCAGCACGTCGAGATCGCCATAGGCCATGGTGAGGTCCCGGATGTTCAGGGCGCCGCCTTTGAAGCGCGGCGTACTCTCCTCCGCCGCCTTGACTGTGGGACCTGGGCCGGCGGCGGCCTGCAACTCGCTCACCTCGATCAATCCGCTCGCAGCACCCGAGCCGCGACCTTGTTTTCCGAGCCGCAGTCTCGCATCGATATAATTGACGAAGTGGGTCAGCGGCACCGTGATGACGAGGTAAAAGACGCCCGCCAGCAACAAGGGCGAAAGATTGCCCGTGACGACAGCCTGATCCTGCCCGACACGGAATATCTCCCGCTCGGAGGCGAGCAATCCCAGGAAGTAGACAAGGCTGGAATCCTTGACGTTTCCGATGAATTGATTGACCAGCGCCGGCAGAACGCGCCTGATGCCTTGCGGGATGACGATCAGGCGCATGCCCTGCCCGTGGCTCATGCTGAGCGCCCGGCAGGCTTCCATCTGGCCGCGCTCGACGCTTTGAATGCCCGATCGGAAGATTTCGCCGATATAGGCTCCGGCAATCAGGCTGAGCGCCAGGATGCCGAGCGGAAATGGCGATGGACCGAAGATCTCACGCCCGATCCGGGCAAAACCCTGGCCGATGATCAGGATCGTGACGATCGCCGGCAGCCCGCGGAAAACATCGGTGTAGATGCGTGCTGGCAGCCGCAGCCAGCGTGACTGCGAGATGCCCATCACGGCGAGAGTCATGCCGATGACGACACCGAGTACGGTCGAGGCGGCGGCCAGGATCAGCGTATTCTTCAGGCCGACGCTGATCATGCTCGGCAGAACTTCCGCCATGGCATCCCAGTCCAGGAAGCTGCGGCGCAGATTTTCAAGCCAGTTCATTCAGATCCCCATGAATTCGTGCCCGGCGCAGACGCCGCCGTCCGGCAGAGCCTTGGTAAGCCGCCCGCCATGAGCGGGCGGCTTGCGGCGTCACTTCTTGGGAAGATACTGTTCCGGCATCGGTGAGCCGGGGAACCATTTTTCATAAAGGGTCTTCCAGGTACCGTCCTGCATCGCATCGTGAAGCGCGCCGTCCAGCGCCGTGCGAAAGGCATCATTTCCCTTTCGGACCACGAAGCCAGCAGGCGCATCGAAGGACGGGATATTCACGGCAACCTTCAGAGCGGGATAGCGCTCGCCATATTGCTTGGCGGCCTCGTAGTCGAGAAAATGCGCATCGACCGTTCCGTTGTTGAGCGCGGCCACGGCAGAATTGTTGTCGGGGAATTTCACCAGATCAGTCCCCCCGAAATTCTTGGCTGCATAGACTTCCTGCAAGGTCCCCTGCACGACGCCGAGACGCTTGCCCTTGAGGCCATCGGCATCCTTGATACCGGCATCCGGGGTCAGGACGGAGAGATAACCGGCAAGATAGCCGTCGGAAAAATCGACAGTCTTCTTGCGGGCTTCGGTTGTCCCGATCGCCGCAACGGCAACGTCGAACCTTTCGTTTGCGACCGACGGCAGGAGTGCTGAAAATTCCTGGCCCGTGAACGTCACCTTGTCTTTTTGAAAGCCGAGGCGGGAGACGACGTTGAGAAACAGCTCGATATCGAAACCGGTGAACTGGCCGTCCGCCGTCGCAAACGTATAGGGCTTGGAATCGCCCATCGTGCCGACGCTGATCACCCCGGGCTCGATCAGGTTATAGGGATTGTCGGCGGCGGCCGCAGAGCCTGCGCCCATCGCAAGAAGGCATGTCAAAAGGCCGGCCCGCAATGGGGCGAGGGTGGCCACGAATGATTCAAAAGGCTTCATGTTCGTTCTCCGCTCTGAAAGGAATGCTCTTGTCGGCATCGTCGGGTCGCCCTGCCCCACCGCGCATTGCGATAGAGCTTTATGGACAAGATACCGGTCTCCTGTATAAAGAGACCGGTCTCACAACATATTTGATATCCGTCAATTGACCGGTCGTCAACAACTCTTGTAGTCCTCGGCTCATGGAAGATTCCGCTCATTCGAAACGTGCAGTTACGGTCGCCGACGTCGCGAAGGCCGCAAAGGTCTCGAAGGCGACGGCCGCCCGTGTGCTCGGCGGCTACGGCGTGGTCAGCGCCAAGATCACAGATCAGGTCATGGCGGCGGCCGCCACCCTCGAATACCGCCCGAACGAGCTCGCCCGGAGCATGAGCACCGGAAGGTCCGGCATCATCGGGGTCGTGGTCGGCGATATCGAGAACGCTTTCTTCAGTCTGGCGGTACGCGGCATCAGCGACGCGGCCCGTCTTGCTGGATTCAACGTCATCATCGCGAATTCGGGCGAAGAGCTCGATGCGGAAAAATCGGCCGTCGACCTCCTGATCGGCAAACGTGTCGATGGCCTGATCGTCACGCCAGCCCGCTGCGACAGCATCGAACATCTGCAGCACGTCCGCCGCGCCGGCGTGCCGCTGGTCCTGTTCGACCGGGCTATCCCGGAACTCGATGTCGACGCCGTGACCGGCGACGACCGGGATGCGGCCATCACCGCGACCCGCTATCTGATCGCGCAAGGACATCGCCGCCTCGCCTACGTCTCTGCCATGGATGCCGAGGATGGTGGGCTCGCCGATATCGGGCGCATCTCGAATTCCGCCGTCCGCGAACGCGTGGAGGGTTTTGTCAGCGTCCTGACCGAGGCGGGTTTGCCGAACCCTCTTCATTATATCAGGCTCGGCGCCACGAACCAGCAACAGACGGACAGCGTGATCAAACGCCTGCTCTCGGAGGGATCGCCGCCAACGGCACTGCTGGCTTCAGACAGCCTCGTCGGCTTGCGCATCTTCAAGTCGGTGCAGTCGCTTGGCCTGTCGATCCCCAAGGACGTCTCGATGATTTCGTTTCTCGACGCCGACTGGACCAGCGTTACCGTTCCGCCGATCACCATCGTCGACCAACGCGTCTATGAGATGGGCAAGCTCGCCGGCGAGCGGCTCATCGCCCGTATCGAACGCGCCCCGCTTGCCGTCGAACGCCTGCGCGTCAGCACGAGCCTCGTCGTGCGCGGCTCCGTCGCAACTATCGACCGGTGAGAACTATGGAGTTGGCCATACCTGCATCGCTTGCGAAGGAGCGAGTAGTACGGCATTGCGATTGGTCACGAATGCCCATGGCCGCCGATTTGATATTACATGGGGTTGCTGTTGTCTTTGCCTGAGCAACGTTATTTAATACCGGAAATACTCGCTGTGGGATTTTCAGAAAGATCATGCTCCAGTCAAAAGACGCTTCATCTGAGCTGATAGATTTGATCTATGGAAGTCTATTCGGTGAGTGCGATTGGCAGGATTTTCTGGATCGCGTGGCGCAAACTTCGCCGAATGGAAAGGCTGCCCTCCATTACCACGATCTGGCCTCGCCTGTGGCCCATGTTCCTTACGTGTCGGGGTTCTCGAGGACCGAGGTCGACCAGTTCAGCAGCCACTTTGCCGCAGTGAACCCCTGGATTCCGAGATTGAGCTTTGTGCCCGTCGGTCAGGGTGTCTGCGGAGACGAAATCTTTCCACGCGAGGACTTGCTCAAATCGGAATTCTACAATGATTGGCTGAAGGGGCAGGCCCAATGCGAGACGAGCATCGGTGTCTCCATCATTCGGGAGGAAACCCGCACCTTCGTCCTATCGACCTGCACGTCGTCAGCAGACCCCGATTTCAACAAAGAAGCAGCCGGGCGCTACACGCTACTCGCTCCGCATTTGAAAAGGGCTTTCGACTTCATCCGGAAGCGCGATCTTCTCGCCCCGGAAAGACAGACAACGCAAACCCTGTTTGATAGCATCGGCGTCGGACTGATCTACGTTTCGGAGCATGGGCGAGCACGCCAATGGAATAAGAGCGCAGAAGCCTTAATGGCGGCTGGCTTTCCTATGCATGTCGCCCCAAGCGGCAAGCTCGAACTTCAATGCGAGAAGTCGACTGCCGTTCTCGATTTCCTGACTTCCAGAAAGGGTGTGCAAACAAGGCCGCATACGGCGATCGCAAAGGGGAAGGACAAGGCTAGTTATCGCATCACACTCCTTCGGCTCCAGTCCGATGCATTCACTGAGTTCTTGGAGGGGCCGACCGTGGCCGTCATTGTCGAGCCGATGGTGGCCACGCCACTCAATGAGCGGCGAGACTTCTTAATGGAAGCCTACAAACTGACTGCGACGGAGATTCGGATCGCCTCAAGCATTGCCTCCGGCCATTCTCCAAAGGAGGTGGCCATAGCCGATCACATCAGCTACGAAACGGTCAGAACCCACCTCAGAAACATCTATTCCAAGCTCGGGGTAAACTCCCGGGTTGGTTTGGTCGCGCTGCTCATGCGCTGACGATAGACTTGCAATTCGTCTCCTACCGCCCGCATGGCTCATATTGCGAACGGGTTAATACGACCTAGCAAGTCTGGAACACGGCTAGTGTTACCGTGGGCCTATACCGCAAAGCTCGAACCCGCAGCCCAGTAGAACCACCTGGCTTCACTCGCCGTAGATGGCAATTCCAATGGTGGCAGTGGCGACGTAAACGCAGAATCCAACGGCTACCCCAGCAAAAACCCCAGCAGCCAAGCTCGTCCTCTTGGTGATAGCGATTGCGGCAGCAAGTGGTCCAAGCAGCAAACAGAGCGCTTGCACAACACCTAACGCTCCATAGTTCATATTGTGAACTGACTGCTGGACAACATAAATCCAGACGAATATGCCGCAGAAGACGATTAAGCCTGCACAGGCTCCCAAAATCCAGCCATGCCGTCTCCACACATTCCGTAATTCCCAAAGAGCGGGAGGCAGCGCAAACGCCCACGGTATAAGATCAGTTATTGTCCACATTTACGAAACTTCACAAGTTTCTAGTCTGTGAACTAACCGTTCGAAGACGTGGCCTGGGAACACCGTCTACACTAGTCATAGAGCTCGCCGTGACCAATCTGCTCCCTGGCAGGCGCATCGCTGATTGAGGGGTCGTCGGCCGGATCTGGCTCTCTCTTGTTGGCATCGCTCAGAAACTGCGCGGCCTTAAGGAGTGCCGCGGTTATCTCCTCGGTGCCCCATCCGGCTTCATTGGCGGCTGCAATCAGCCTTTCCAACGCGTCGCGCGCGGCTACGGTCGCCTCTTCGAAGCGCTTCGCGGGAGATTCGGTCTTCGGCGGTGGAAAGGTCATCGGCGTTCCCTCCATAGGTCCGGCTATTGTGGATGAACGCGGCCCAGTGGAAATGGATGCACGACCATGCTGATTTAACAAACCGATGCCCTGCCCCGCCATACCGGCAACGACTGACGACGTCTTTCCGCCTCAGATGACCGTCTTCAACAGAAACGGAGAGCGCTCCAACGGACGCTGGGCGAGGATTCTCAGCATCGCCGGGCCTTGTATGCCGGAAGTCGTACACGAGTGGCCATCGTGATAGACCACCGTCATGACGCGGCTCAGACTATCGTATCTGATCTCTGCGATCGTCCGGGTGTGAACCGGAAAGATGAATTCATGGGGTTGAGATTCCTCCCCCGAAGTGTTCAAGCTCATTGCGATGCCCCAACGAAAAAGCAATTTTGGCTCGACCCTGCCCTGGTCTGAGCCTAACTGCGCCAATCAAGCACATATTGCTGCGACGGTCGCGTGACATCAGCGTGACACGCAGAATCAGCCGTCAATGCAATGTCCTACGGATCTCGTGTGCGAGAGCGGTTTGCGACCAGCATTCAACCGTGCGCGCCAGCGATCGAACGGCCTCGTCCACATTGAAAACCACGTCCCCGAGCCGCTCGATCTCATAGTCGAGCTCATAGACCTCGACTTCGTCGAGGTCGTCACTCTGGAGCAGTCGCCTCATTGCTTCGACGAGGCGCTCAGTGCGCCCAACGACATCAAGAGCGCTGCGTATGATGATATCCAACATGAATGTCCCCTCGCTTCGATAACGAAGCGTCGGCCATAATCGTGACGCTGACAATCCTGAAATCTTGTCAGACGCGGCCTCGGATCGAGTCGTAGAGATCCCTCAACTCACGCAGTGCGGGTTGGGGCCGATGGCGCGGTAGTGCGGCGCGACGTCCGGCGAATGCGAGCGCGCCGGCGATCACCGCGACGAGGAGGAGCGTCGAGGCCGGGTAGAGCTTCACCGCCGCTTCCGTCTGACGCATTGCTCTCCCGGCACTTCCTTTTGCCGACCGGGCAGCATCGAGGACTTGTTCCTGAAGCGCGCCGATCTGCTTTCGCAGCACGCTCAGTTCTTCGCCCAGGTCATGATCAGGCTGCCGGGGAACGCCGACGGAGGCTGTGTTCGTATCGATGACGGCTTTCGGAACCGGCTCGCCGATCTTGGCTCCTCTGCTATCGAGGGTCGTCGTCTCAGTGCTCTTGCGGCGCGGCATGATCATTTCTCCTTCCTAGAGCATGACGCCGAAAAATGTCAGCGATTTTCGGGCGACATCATGCTCTAACTATTGAATTTAAAACAGGATTCAGACTAGCCAACCGGGCCTAAAGTCATCCTGTCTAGTCATCGTCGAGGGCGAAGACCGGCCGGTAGTGGCGCTCGGCGATCAGCAAGCTCCTGTCGGGCCGGATGATGTAGATCTCCTCGACCTGGCGTCCCCATTGATCTGTGAAATCATGCGGGAAGGAAGAACCCACGGGCGATTTCGTCAACTTCGTGCGAGGCTGGCCATTATACGTGATGCTGCCGGGAATGGGGGCCAGTCCCGCCGACGAATAACTGCCTGCGCTGGTCGTGCAGCCGGTCAGCACAACGGCAAAAACCAGCCCAAATCCTATGCTCCGCTTCATCGAGCCCTCCAGCTGCTTCGTCTTTCGCGCGGCACTCGTTTTCATCGTCAATGTAACAGGGGACGACAGACATTGTTCCAGAACATGCACATAAGTCCTGGAGCTATCCTTCTGGCTGTCGCAACCATTTTGGGCGCACCGGTCTTCGCGTGTGCCGGAGCGGTGGAACCACCAGATGTTTTCACCGTCATTCTCTCCGTCTCACCACGGACCGTTCGTTGGGCCACCGTCTAAAAGCATCCGGAGCCCGCCGATCACGATCCCTATTACCATGTCGAGCTGATCGTGGAGGAGCGAGGTTCTCCGCCATGCAATTCAAACGGCTTGTCGCACATGTTGTCGTAACGGCAGACGCTTTCGACAGGAGCCGCCTGAGACGAAAAGCCAGGACCTATTTTTACAAGGACATCGAATTCCGGATCGCCTACGGGCCTGGCGCGCGCAACCTGTCATGCGGCAGGAGGCCGGCGTTTGCCGCACGATAATTCTTGAATGCGTTGGCGCCGCTGGACAATATGCACCCATGAACGTCAGTGCATACTGAAAAGACGCGCGGCGCTGCAGGCGCGCGGATATGGTCACAGGAACGGGCCGCATCGACGCGGGAGTGTGAACAAAAGGGAAGTTCGGCCATGTTGGCAAGACCAGCAGGATATGTAGGGGCCACAATCGCTGCTCTGTGGGCGGCCCGCCAAGTCAGCCGACTTTATTCCCTCACTGAACCGTTTGGTCCTGAGTTCCTGAATGTTGCGAGAAATCTCGGCATTTTTATTCTGCCGGCGTTCGTTCTGCTCCTGGCGGGGCCTTTCAGGATGTGGTTCGACAGGTTTGCGCCACTCTATCCTTTGGTGCTCGGAGCCGGAGTCCTCAACATCTATGTTCAAGACGATGCGCTGGCTGCCGGTCTGCCGCTGATCGTGCTCGTCTACCCCTTCCTGGTCATCTTTTCGCTCGCCTATCTGTTGCGCGGGCGAGTGTCGCAGGCATAGGGACACTGGAAGGTGGCATTCAGCCGGACTGGCCGTTTCCGCGGGCGTTCGAAATGCGCACTAAATCCAGTCGAACACTTCCCGGTTTGGCATCCGATTCGAAGGGTTGCAAGAATCGAGGAAATACACTTTCTGTGTAGCGGATGAGTCGAAACGCTACCCCTGCTAGAGAAAATACTGCCGCCCGTCGCCGGCGGAAGGATGACTATATTTTTTCAGTCCGAGCGTTCCGACTGATCCTAACTGCACCACCCCCAAATTAGCTGACCAGATGAAAGCCGTGATATCCAGCGGCGCTCTTCGTGTCCCCCGCCTTTCCGATCTGAGAGTGGAAGGTGGCACATCTGGGAATTTCGAAATCCTCGCATCTATTTTCTACATAAGGACATCTCCATGAAGCATATGCGTAATCTCCACCTGATGATGGCAAGCACCGCGTTCCTGACGTTGGCCGGCCCGGCGCTTGCCCTTGATGGCACCGACATGATGAAGAAGCTCAATGCCGCAACCAGTGCCGGCGGTACGGTCATCACCTTCGAGAAGGCGGACGCCGATGGCGACACGGTAACGGCGACCGGTGTCCAGGTAGGATCTTCGAGCCTGCCCGGCGACACTTTAAAGATCGGCGATCTCACCTTCGAGGGTGTTGAGGAAATCGAAGGCGGTGGCTATCACGCCAAGACCGTCTCCTTCCCGGATATCGATATCAGCCAGGAGGAAGGACGTTTTTCCGCAAAGGAGATCCAGATCACCGGCCTCACGATCCCCGCCAATGCGACGGGCGATACGCTGAACGACATCCTCCTCTATGAAACGGTCAGCACCGGACCGATCGCTCTCAACATCAAGGGCAAGGACGTGCTTGCGATCGAGAGCATCGAGTCGAACCTGGGACGCCAGGATGGCGGCTTTTCCTATGACGCCAATGTCGCCGGTCTCAAGGCCGACCTGTCGCAGGTCGAGGATGCGAATGCGAAGGAAGCCATCGAGAAACTGGGCCTGACGACGCTCGACGGCACGGTGACGATGAAGGGCATCTGGGAAATCGAAAGCGGCAAGGTCGCTGTCGACGAATATGCTTTCGACTTCAAGAATATCGGCCGGCTGAATTTCGCCGTCGACTTCTCCGGTTACACGCTGGGCTTCATCAAGTCGCTGCAGCAGGCGGTGAAGACCGCCGAGGCCAATCCGAACAAGGAAGAGGCCAACCAGGCCGTAGGCCTCGCGATGCTGGGGCTGATGCAGCAGCTGACGATCAACAGCGCCTCGATCCGCTTCGACGATGCCTCGATCACCAAGAAGGCACTCGATTATGCCGGCTCGCAGCAGGGCGTCACGGGCGACCAGCTGGCGCAATCGCTGAAAGGTCTCGTGCCGATGATGATGGCGCAGCTCAACATGCCCGAGCTGCAAAACCAGGTGTCGGCTGCCGTCAACACCTATCTCGACGGACCGAAAAGCCTGACAATCAGCGCCGCACCGGAAAAGCCGGTTCCCGTTCCGATGATCATCGGCGCGGCGATGGGTGCACCGAATACCATTCCTTCGGTGCTCGGCGTCAAGGTCACGGCGAACGACTAACGAATAGCAGAGACGCTTCAAGCGCCGGCTGCCGGAGGCGGGTTTTGCCGACCTGCCTCTGGATCCCCTGGGAAAGCCGAGCAACGTCCAACTAAAACTCGTCGCTGCGACGCTTCACGGCGTGCTTCAACGCCACCATATGCCTTCGCCGCTCCAGCATATAATCGGCATATCCGACGCAGATGAACAGCAATGTCGGACCGGCGTAGATGATGATGAGAGCCAATGCGATAAGAATGAATGCGCTCGTCATGGTCTTGTTTTCCATCAATATTGGTCGCCGTAACTGAAGCGGCGAAAGCGGACAGGTCCTCATCTCGGCAATGCCTGTCCCTATTCCTTCAAAATTCGCCGGCTTCCTATTCGTTCCCTCCTCGATCGATTTCCACATGCGCGACGAGCCCGATCGAACGACAATGACGGAGCTGACGGCCGCCCGACATCGGTCACTCCCGCGGCCTTTCCTCCCGCATTGCCGCCGTCACGCTCTTCAGCAGCGGGCTCGACATCAGATCCGCGAGCAAAACCGATAGCTTCGGCTTCCAGTTCGGATAGCTGTCGCTGGTGCCTGGCACATTGGTTGGCCTTTTTTCGTCGGTGAGATCGGCGAGACGGACCGCGGCGAGAAGCGAGGGCGTTCTGGCGATGAAGCGGTAGGCGCCGACCGTCAATTCCCTCAGCGTCTGCTCGCTTGCCCGCGCTTGGGAAAGCCTGGCCGGCAGGTCGAGGCCGGCAGCCTTCAGCGCCGCTTTCAGGTTCCTCCGCTCGCGCTTGCGGTCTTCGAGATGTGCCTCGGTGAGATCGGGCGGCACGATGCCGTGCTCGCACCGGGCCTGAATGTCGGCGCCGCGCCACCAGCCGGCAAGGGTCTGGTGGTCGTGCGTCGAAATGCAGGCCAAAGCCAGGACGGGATAGACGTCCGCCGGCTTGAAGCCCCTCTCGTCCTGTTCATAGGAAAGGATGCGGTAGGAGAGAATGTGGGCCGCGGCCAGATCGTCCTGCAATCCCTTGGGGATCAGTCCCAGGTCTTCTCCGATGACGAGGCACCGATGCTCGGCGGATACGTCGGCGAGGATCTGCAGCAACCGATCCTGGGGATAGCGGACATAGGCGCCGCCGTCCGGCCTGCTGCCCAATGGCACCAGGAAGAGGCGGCGAAGCGCTGCGGCGTGGTCGATGCGGATGGCGTCGGCATATCGCATGGCAGCACTTAGCATGCGCCGGAAAGGCGACATATCTCCTGCGGCGATCGCGGAAGGCAGGTATCCGGCAAGGTGCCAGTCCTGCCCATCTATGGCGAAGGGATCAGGAGGGCTGCCGATCGTGGCCTTGGAGACATAGATATCCGGCTCACTCCATGTCGCCGAGCCATCGACGGCCTCCCCGACGGCGAGATCGAGATAGAGCCCGATCCGTAGGCCGGCCTTCCCAGCCCGGTCCGCCGCCTGCATCAGCTGGCGGTGGGCGAGCCACTGCAGCCACATATGGAAGCGGACATCCTCCGCGTGTCCGCGCTCGAATTCGGCGACAGCGGCGCTGTCGAAGCGCTGGAAATCGGCCGGCCACCGTTGCCAGCCGGCGCCTGCCCCGCGCTCGACCATGGAAAGAGAGAGGCATTCGAAAAGCGCGTGCAGCCGCAGGCTGTTACCACCTTGCGCGATAAAAGCGTCGAAATCGGCCGGATCATAGGCCTCGTCAATCACCCTGCACTGTCGCCAGGCCAGCCAGAGATCGCGCAGGACTCTAAGCTTGATTTGTGCGACGCCGGCGTAATCGACGAGATCGGTTTGGCGAAGGCTTGCCAATTGCCGTTCGAGTTCCGGACTACAGGCAAAACCCGGCAACCGGTCGACCGCGATATAGAGCGGGTTGAGATGCTGGCGGCTCGAGGGCTCATAGGGGCTGCAACGCTCGGGATCGGCGAGAAACGGCGCGTGGAGCGGGGTGAGGCCGATGAAATCGGCGCCCAGCGATCCCAGGAGATCCGCCATATCGGCCAGATCTTCGAAGTCTCCTATGCCCCAGTTGCGTCCCGAACGGAGTTCGTAAAGCTGCAGGCTCACACCCCAGACCCGCGTGCTGGAAAGGAACTCCGGCAGAAATGACCTGGCGATCTTCTTAGCCGCCGGCTTAGGCTCCCGCCGCATCGCGCCGGTCTCGTGATCGGCCGCTCCCGGCAAGTCGATCTTCAATGCCGAGAGGATCTTGCGCTTGGTCTCGCCTGATATCGCCACCTCCCGATTGTCGGGACTGGGCCTAGTCGGGCTGATGCCGTGCCGGCGGGCGAGCTTGTCGAGCTCAGCAGATTTCATCGTCCGATCGCCTTCCTGTCAGCACGCCGTCACGCCTCGCCGATGCTCCAGATCACTGTCCAGGGCGCGAGATTGCCGCCATCGCTACCGCCGAGACGGAAGATCGTCTCGCCGTCGTCCTGCTGCGAGGCGAGCGTCGCCGCCTCGGTACCGAGGTTTGCGCGCAGATGCAGACGCCGGTTTTGCGCCAGGGTCCAATCCACCGCGAGTGCGCTTCCCGCCGAGCGATAGACCGCGTTTCCGGCGCCAGCGCCTTTGAGCAATGGCACGATCCTCCGGTGTCGGAGGTCGAGAAGCGTCCTGTAAAAATCGAAGACATCGGAGGAGGCGAGTTTCGACCAGTCCAACTTGGCAGCCGCGAAGGTCGATGGCGCCGTCGGGTCGAGAAGGTCGTCGGCGTCGAAGCCCGGCAGACGGGAGAGCTCCTCACGACGGCCTTTCCTGACCTTCTCGTTCAGGTCCTCGTCGAAATCGCAGAAGAAGGGGAAAGGTTCTCTGGCGCCCCATTCCTCGCCCATGAACAGCATCGGGATCTCGGGCGCCAGCAGGTAGATCGCAGCGACAGCCTTGACGACATCAGCCGGGCTCGAAGCCAGAACCCGGTCCCCCAGCGCCCTATTGCCGATCTGGTCATGGTTCTGGATGAAGGAGATAAAAGCGGTGGGCGGCAGATGGCCGCTCGGCCTGCCGCGGCTTCCGCCGCGGTAGGGCATATGTTCTCCCTGAAACACGAAACCTTCCGCCAGCGCCCGGCCGAGCTTACCGGCGTCACCGACGTAATCGGCATAGTAGCCGAAGGTTTCGCCCGTAGCAGTGATATGCAGCACATGGTGCACGTCATCGTTCCATTGGGCGGTGAACAACCTCACTTCTCCGTTTTCGTCACGCTTCAGCAGATCGCTGTCGTTTTCCTCGTTTTCGACGATCAGATGGACAAGTCGGTCGCCGGCGGCGGCCTTGACGCGGCGGGCGAGCGCGTGAAGCAGATGCTCGGCGCTGTTGTCCTTGATGGCGTGGACGGCATCGAAGCGGAAACCGTCGAGCCTGAACTCGGTGATCCAATAGATGGCGTTCTGGATGATGAATTCGCGGATCATCTCCGATCCGTCGCCGTCGTAGTTGATGCCGTTGCCCCAGGGCGTCTTGTGGTGCTCGGTAAAGAGCGGCGCATAGGCGGGGATAAAATTGCCGTCAGGTCCGAAGTGATTGTAGACCACGTCCAAGAAAACCGAGATGCCGCGCAGGTGTGCTGCGTCAACCAGCGCCATGAAATCTTCCGGCCGGCCGTAGCTGCTGTCCGGAGCATAGGGAAGCACACCGTCATAGCCCCAGCTGTAACGGCCGGGAAATTCACTAAGCGGCATGATCTGTAGCGCCGTAACGCCCAGCGCATGCAGATGGTCGAGCCGCTCGATCGCGGCCTTGAAAGTACCCTCCGGCGTGAAGCAGCCGATATGCATCTCGTAGATGACCATCTCTTCCCATGGCCGACCCGTCCAGTCGCTCGTCGTCCAGCGATAGGTGGAAAGGTCGACCACTTCGCTCGGCCCGCGCACATCCTGTGGCTGGAACCGCGAGGCGGGATCGGGAACTTCGGAACCGTCCGGCAGGACAAAGCGATAAAGCGTACCGGTATGGGCTTGCGCGACCGTGCAGCGGTGCCAGCCGTCCTCAGTCGCCTGCATCGGCCACGGATCAGCGCCTTCGATCTTCAACGACACGCTTTCATGCAGGGGAGCCCAGAGGCGGAATAGAATGCCCCCTTCGGTGAATGCCGGTCCGAATGTCATTTTGGTCAAGAGAAAGCCTTCGATGAAATTGGGATGGGATTTGGGTAACTTTTGCGGGAGGAAAAAGTTTCGTCCGCAAGCGGACGCGCGAAAGCGGTCGCTGTCACCAGCATGGCCGCGCCGGTCGCCTCGGCATGTTTACGCTTTGATCGTCAGGCCGCCGCGATTTTACCCGAGCGCTTGGTCCATCGCCGCCTGAAGCTGTTCCTGTGTGAATGGCTTCTTCATCCGCAGCATCCGGCCGAGGCCATGGTCTTCGGAAAACTCGGCATAGCCCGAGGCAAGGATGATGGGCAGGCCTGGAAAGGAGGAGCGAAGGTGACGCGCAAGCTCGGCGCCCGTCATCCCCGGCATGGCATGATCGGTGATGACGAGATCACAACCCTGTCCGTCAGCAAAGAATTCCAAAGCCTGGGAAGCGGAAGACGCCTCTTGTGGCAGATGCCCGAGATCCTCCAGCATTGCCACGGTTCCCGTCCTGACAAGGGCGTCGTCGTCGACGACGAGAATGGCGAGCGGCCGCGACGCCGGTTTCAAAGGCTCCGTCGCAGGAGGCTCGACGACCGGCTGCACCTTGACGAATGTCTCGGCGACGGGGAGCCACAGGGAAACGGTCGTGCCCTTGCCCCTGACGCTCGATATCTGGATCGAGCCGCCGGATTGCGCTGCCAGGCCATGCACCATCGACAGGCCGAGACCGGTGCCCTTGCCGACCCCCTTGGTGGTGAAAAACGGTTCGGCGGCACGCGAGACCGTTGCCTCGTCCATCCCCTCGCCATCGTCCGACACCGATATCCTGATGTAATTTCCGCCTGCCAGGCTGGCCGGCCGGGCTTCTTCGGCTGCCGCCGCGGCCACCGTCACGGCTCCGCCGCTTTCGAGCGCATCCCGCGCGTTGACAAACAAGTTGAGCAGCGCCAGTTCCAACTGGTTGCTGTCGACCAGAAGAGGGGCGAGATCCGCCGGGATGCTCTTGTGGATTTCGATGCGCGGCCCCACCGCCTTGGCGAGAAGATCCTCGACGTTTTCGAACAGCCGGAGGAAGTCGACCGCCTGTGGCTTGAGCTCCTGGCGGCGTGCGAAGGCAAGCAGGCGCTGAGTCAGCGCGGTGCCGCGCTCGGCCGCTTGAATCGCGTTCGTCACTAGGCGTTCGCTGCGTTCATCGGCCGGAAGCCGTTTCTTCAGGAGATTCAGGCTGCCGAGAACTGCCATCAGGAGGTTATTGAAGTCGTGGGCTACGCCACCCGTCAGGTGGCCGATCGTGTCGAGCTTCTGCGCCTCGAACAGCTGTGCGAGCGCCTCTTCGCGCTCGCGTGTCCGTTGATCGATCCGATGCTCAAGTTCCTCGTTTAGCTCACGCAACTGCGCTGCCGAGGCCTCGAGTTCGGCGGTGCGCTGGTGAACGCGGGCCTCCAGCTCGGCGTTCAGGCGTTCGAGTTCCCTCGTCTTCCTGTAGAGATCGGCAAAGACCCGCACCTTGGCTCTCAGCACTTCGGGGACGATCGGGACGGAGACATAGTCGACCGCGCCCACCGCATAGCCGCGCAGCCGGTCGGGTTCCGCCAGCATGACGGCTGAAACGAAGATGATCGGCGTGTTCTGATAGCGCGGATGCTGCCGGATCATACTGACCAGCTCGAACCCATCCTGTTCGGGCATGCAGACATCGACAAGGATCACTGCGATTTCGGTGCGCAACAGGTGCTCGAAGGCCTCGCGAGCGGATTGCGCCTTGATGAGGTTTTCTTGGAGCTCGTCGAGAATGACCTCGTAACTCAGGAGCTTTGCCGGTTGGTCGTCGACGAGGAGGATGTTGACGGGGTTCATGGCGAGATCCTCAGCGATGCAGCCACATGCGAAGAGCCGACAACAGCTGTTCGGTATTGACCGGCTTCGCCAGGTAGTCGGACGCGCCCGCTTCCAGGCATTTCTCGCGGTCGCCCTTCATCGCCTTGGCCGTCAGCGCCAGGATCGGCAGCCGTCGGAACCGGGGTTCCGAACGGATGACCTGCATCGTCTCGTAGCCGTCCATTCCGGGCATCATGATGTCCATCAGCACGATCGCCACAGAGGGTTCGTTGTTGATGACGTCGATGGCTTCGCTGCCGGTCGTCGCAGTCAGGACCTTCATTCCCCGGCGTTCGAGGACGCTGCTCAGCGCGAAGATGTTGCGGGCGTCGTCGTCGACGAGCAGCACAGTCTCGCCGACCAGATCCTCGTCCGAGCTGTGCAGGTCCTGCAGCGTCGCCTGCTTCGCGGCCGGCAGGTCGGCGACGACCCGGTGCAGAAACAAGGCTGTCTCATCCAGCAGACGCTCGGGCGACTCGACCCCTTTCACCACGACGCTCCGGGCCATGCTGTGCAGCGTCGCGTCTTCCTCAGCGGAAAGCTCCCGGCCGGTGAACACGACCACCGGCACCTCGCCGATCTCGGCGTCGTCGCGTATTTGCTCCAGCACCTCGAAGCCGGACATATCGGGCAAGGAAAGGTCGAGCACCACGCAGTCGGCGGCATTCTGCCGAAGAGCGGCGAGAGCCTCCGATCCCGAGCCGACGCTGGTGATATCGATGTCGTCGTGTCCGAGAAGGGCGGTGACGCTCAGACGCTCGGCCTCGTTGTCTTCGACGAGCAGCAGATGCTTGCGACGCGGCTGCGCATAGGCCTTCAATCGCGACAGCGCCTTGCCGAGGCCTTCCGGCGTCGTCGGCTTGCTCATGAAAGCGAAGGCGCCGCGGGTCAGCCCATGCTGGCGATCCTCGTCGAGGCTGATGATCTGGACCGGAATATGCCGCGTCTGCGGATTCTGCTTGAGCTGGCTCAGCACCGTCCAGCCGAGCATGTCGGGCAGGAAGATGTCGAGCGAGATCGCCGCCGGCCTGTAGTCCTGCGCGAGTGCGAGCGCATCGCTGCCGCGCATCGCCACCAGAACCTTGAATCCGTTGTCGCGGGCGAGATCCACCAGGACGCGGGCGTAATGCGCGTCGTCCTCGACGACGAGCAGCACCGAGTCGCCGGCCGCTATCTGGTGGCGATCATCTTCGACATGTTCGGTCGGCTTGTCGGCGCGGCGGTTTGCTGCCGCTTCGGCAAATTCCACGACATTTGCCGGCGGAACCGACTTCGGCGCAACCGCGCCGGCGCCCACGTAGGTGAGCGGCAGGTAGAGAACGAAGGTGCTGCCGACACCGGGGGTGCTGCGCAGCTGGATCTCGCCGCCCAAGAGGTTTGCCAGTTCGCGGCTGATCGCCAAGCCGAGGCCGGTGCCGCCGTATTTGCGGCTTGTCGAGGCATCCGCCTGTTGGAAGGCCTCGAAAATGATGCGTTGTTTTTCAGGCGGTATGCCGATGCCGGTGTCGACGACTTCGAAGGCGATGACAGAAGGCGCATGCTTCAACGAGGGGTGATCGGACGACCAGCCGCTCGTTGCCGAAGCGACACGAAGCGTCACGCCGCCCTGCGCTGTGAACTTGAAGGCATTCGACAACAGGTTCTTTAGGATCTGCTGCAGTCGCTTCGAATCCGTGATGAGGCTCTTCGCGACATCGGCGCCGACGTCGACCGAGAACGACAGGTTCCGATTTTCGGCCTCGTGCCGGAATGGCCGCGCCATCATCTCGAGCAGGTTGCTGACAAAAATCTCCTCGGCATCGACCGAGACCGTTCCGGACTCGATCTTCGACAGGTCGAGGATGTCGCTGATGAGGTTCAACAGATCGGTTCCCGCGCCGTGGATCGTCTTTGCAAACTCGACCTGTTTGCCCGACAGGTTGCCATCCGGATTTTCTCCCAGCTGCTGGCCGAGAATGAGGATCGAGTTCAGAGGCGTGCGCAGCTCGTGCGACATGTTGGCGAGGAATTCGGATTTGTACTTCGATGTCAGCGCGAGCTCGGTTGCCTTTTCCTCCAGCGCGCGCCGGGCCTGCTCGATCTCCTGGTTCTTCGCCTCGACTTCGACGTTGCGTTCCTCCAGCTGCTGCGCCTTCTGGCCGAGTTGCTCGTTGGTCTGCTGCAGTTCGCGCTGCTGCGTCTGCAGCTCGGCGGCAAGCTGCTGGGACTGCTTGAGCAGGCCTTCGGTCTGCATGGTCGCTTCGATCGAGTTGAGGACGATGCCGATCGATGTCGTCAGCTGGTCGAGGAACGACAGCTGCAACTCGGTGAATTCGCCGGCGGAGGCCAGCTCGATCACTGCTTTCACCTGCCCCTCGAAATGCACCGGCAGCACGATGGCGCTTCTCGGCAGGGTCGTGAACACGCCGGAGCTTATTGGAACGACATTGTCGGGAAGGTCGGTGACCAGGATGCGGCGAGCGTCGCTGGCGCACTGGCCGACAAGTCCCTGGCCGAACTCGAGACGTGCCGGGTGCGCGGCCTCGCCCCCTTTCGCGTAGACGGAGAGCAGCGACAAGATCGGCTGCCGCTCGTCGGCATCCACCTGGTAGATAACCCCTTGATGGGCACCGACCAGAGGCGCGAGCTCCGACAGCAGCATCTTGCCGACCAGCGTCAGGTCGCGCTGCCCCTGCAGCATGTTGGTGAAGCGCGCCAGATTGGTCTTCAGCCAGTCCTGCTCGGTGTTGCGCTCGGTGGTGAGCCTGAGGTTGTCGATCATCGTGTTGATGTTATCCTTGAGCTCAGCCACTTCGCCGCGCGCGTCGACCTTGATCGAGCGCGTCAGGTCACCCTTGGTGACGGCGGTCGCCACCTCGGCTATGGCGCGCACCTGCGTCGTCAGGTTGGCTGCCAGCAGGTTGACGTTGCCGGTCAAGTCCTTCCAGGTTCCCGCGGTGCCCGGAACATTCGCCTGACCGCCGAGGCGGCCTTCCACGCCCACCTCGCGCGCCACCGTGGTCACCTGATCGGCAAAGGTCGCAAGCGTGTTGGTCATATTGTTGATGGTTTCGGCAAGGGCGGCCACCTCGCCCTTGGATGCGACGGTGAGATTTTGCTCGAGGTCGCCGTTCGCCACCGCCGTCACCACCTTGACGATGCCGCGGACCTGCTCGGTCAGGTTGGCGGCCATGACGTTGACGGTGTCGGTCAAGTCTTTCCAGGTGCCGGCGACGCCCGGCACCTGCGCCTGGCCGCCGAGCTTGCCTTCGGTGCCGACTTCGCGGGCCACACGCGTCACTTCGCCGGCGAAGGCGTTGAGCTGGTCCACCATCGTATTGATGGTGTTCTTCAGTTCGAGGATTTCCCCCTTCACGTCGACGGTGATCTTGCGCGACAGGTCGCCACGCGCCACGGCTGTCGTGACTTCGGCGATGTTTCGAACCTGGGTCGTCAGATTGGCGGCGAGCAGGTTGACGTTATCGGTCAGATCCTTCCAGGTGCCGGCGACGCCAGGAACGACAGCCTGGCCGCCGAGCCTGCCATCGGTGCCGACTTCGCGGGCGACACGCGTCACTTCGCCGGCAAAGGAGCGAAGCTGATCGACCATGGTATTCAAAGTATCCTTCAGGAGCAGGATTTCGCCGCGCACGTCGACGGTGATCTTGCGCGACAGGTCGCCATTGGCGATTGCGGTCGCGACCTCGGCGATATTGCGCACCTGCGCCGTCAGGTTGCCCGCCATGGAGTTGACGCTGTCGGTTAGGTCCTTCCAGGTGCCTGCGACGCCTGAGACCTGCGCCTGGCCGCCAAGCTTGCCTTCGGTGCCGACTTCACGGGCGACGCGCGTCACTTCGCCGGCGAAGGCGTTGAGCTGGTCCACCATTGTATTGATGGTGTTCTTCAGTTCGAGGATTTCCCCCTTCACGTCGACGGTGATCTTGCGCGACAGGTCGCCGCGCGCCACGGCCGTCGTGACTTCGGCGATGTTTCGAACCTGGCCGGTAAGGTTGGAGGCCATGGAGTTGACGTTTTCGGTGAGGTCTTTCCAGGTACCCGCGACACCCGGCACCTGCGCCTGGCCACCGAGCTTGCCCTCGGTGCCGACTTCACGGGCAACGCGCGTGACTTCGGAAGCAAAGCGGTTCAGCTGATCGACCATGGTGTTCAGCGTTTCCTTGAGCTCGAGGATTTCACCCGAGACTGACACCGTGATCTTCTTCGACAAGTCGCCATTGGCAATCGCGGTCGAGACTTCGGCGATGTTGCGCACCTGCGCCGTTAGGTTGCCCGCCATGGAATTGACGCTGTCCGTCAGATCCTTCCAGGTGCCCGCGACGCCGAGCACGTTCGCCTGGCCGCCGAGCCGGCCTTCGGGGCCGACCTCGCGCGCC
>NZ_JALBGX010000050.1:0-48042 GCF_023006465.1 Rhizobium sp. PRIMUS64
GGCGCCGGCACCTTCCACGTCCATGGCGACTTCAGCCTGAATCCCTTCGATCTCCGGCTGTGGGCCAGTTCCATCGATGAGTTCGGACTGGGGTGCCGGTGCAGGCGCCTGCGCGGGTACCGGCTTCGGCTGCTGCTGTGCCTGCGGCTGGTGCTGCCTGTTCTGCGGCTGGTGCTGCCTGTTCTGCGGCGGCTGGACGATAACGACGTCGTCGCCGTCATTGTCATTGTCATTCTCATTGTTATCCATATCGTCGCCGTCGCGGTCCGCACCTTCGCGATCATTGTACTCGCCGCGGTCGTCGCGCTGGAAGCGTTCCTGCATCTGCGCCTGGGCGCTGGCGATGATACGATTGTAATGTTCGGCGTGCTGGAGATAGTTCTCGGCAATCACGCGATCGCCGGAGCTTTGGGCGTCGCGGGCGAGCTGCGCGTATTTTTCGGCGATATGCTGCGCAGTACCGCGAATCTTCACATCGGGGCCGGAGCTGTCATAGGTCCGGGTCAGCGGATTGCCGCCCTTGCGGTTGAAATTGTTGTTATTGTTATTTCCACCGCCGCCGCCACCGCCGCCGTTGTTATTGTTACCACGCCCTCGACCGCGCTTGTTCTGCTGTCCTGGCCTCATAGATCGTTCACCTGAATTCTCTGTTTGTGATGGATACATGGCACCAACCGCCATGACCGGAAACCGGGTCAGGACCTTTGTGCCGCGAGCATACTGCGCCTTTGCGCCGACCTGCCGCTTGGTTCTCAAGTCAGTTTGACTGATTCACGCATTGGGTCGTGTTCAACCGTTGAAACTCTCGTTTAAAAGAGCGGACCCCCGAGGCAAACCAAGTACCGAACGAATCTCGTTCATTCCTATCTGCCCAACACGTGACCGCAACCTATATTGCTTCACCGGGAAATCCAAGCCTTTTCTTCGCAATAACAATAATGTCCTGTTCAATGCCGCATTATCGTCTCTCACGCGAGCGCGAACACGAGCACCCTGTCGTTCTGACCATAATCTTTCACGGATTTGAGGCACATGAAGCCTTTCGCTTCAAAGATCGCCGTCACGTCGTTTCGCTGATCGTAGCCGATCTCCAGTCCGACGACCCCATCGGGCCTGATGAACCTTGCCGCATCCTTGGCTATGGCTTTGTAAGCGTCAAGCCCATCCGGGCCGCCATCCAGAGCCGCAGCCGGATCAAATTTCGTCACTTCGGGAGCGAGATCGTGAATGACATTGGAAGCAATATAGGGCGGATTTGAGACAATCGCGTGAAAGGATCCCTGGATGTTCTCGAACCAACTCGACTGGACGACCTGAAAACGATCCTGCAACCCGTTTCTTTCTGCATTCGATCTTGCCGTCAGAAGTGCATCCGCCGATATGTCGCTGCCGACACCTGACGCATCAGGACACTCGCTCAAAAGCGCAAGGCATATCGCCCCGGTCCCGGTTCCCATATCAAGGATATGGAGACGGCTTTGCGCCTTTGCAAGGTCTTTGAGATAGACGAGAACTGTATCGACCAGGATTTCCGTATCCGGCCGCGGTTCCAGCGTTTCCGCCGAGAGCCGCAGCGGCAGGCCATAGAATTCCCGCTCGCCGAGAATGCGATGCACCGGCTCATGGCCGAGCCGCCGCTCCAGCGCCTTGAAAATCACTTCGGCCTGCTCAGGAGAAAGCCGCTCGGCCGATCGCGTCAACAGCTCGGTCGGCGACAATTTCAGAAGGCCCGCGACAAGCAGCCGCGCATCGGTCGCCGGGTCGACGATACCGGCCTCGGTGAAGCGACGGCGCGCTTCGGCAAGCAAATCGGCGACCGTCGAGCTCATTGTTGCTCGCCGAGCTGCGCCAGCTGGCTGGCCTGGTAATCGGCCATCAGCGCGTCGACGACCTCCTCGATCTCGCCTTCCATCATTCGGTCAAGCTTATAGAGCGTCAGATTGATGCGATGGTCCGTCACCCGCCCCTGCGGGAAATTATAGGTGCGGATACGTTCCGAGCGGTCGCCGGAGCCGACCTGGCTTTTGCGATCGGCCGAGCGCTCGCTGTCGGCCCGCTGCCGCTCCGCGTCATAAAGCCTGGAGCGAAGCACCTGCATCGCCTTGGCGCGATTTTGGTGTTGCGATTTTTCCGAGCTGGTGACGACGATGCCGCTCGGCAGGTGGGTGATACGCACCGCCGAGTCCGTCGTATTGACGTGCTGGCCGCCCGCGCCCGAAGAGCGCATCGTGTCGATGCGGATGTCTTCAGCCCGGATCTCGATGTCGATCTCCTCGGCCTCGGGCAGCACCGCCACCGTCGCCGCCGACGTATGGATGCGGCCCCCCGCCTCGGTTTCCGGCACGCGCTGCACGCGATGCACGCCGGATTCGAATTTCAGCTTGGCAAAGACGCCCCTGCCGGTGATCGTCGCGATGATTTCCTTGTAGCCGCCGGCTTCGCCCTCGCTCGCCGAGAGCACCTCCACCTTCCAGCCCTTTTCCGCCGCAAAGCGCTCGTACATGCGAAACAGATCGCCGGCGAAAAGAGCGGCTTCCGAGCCGCCCGTGCCGGCGCGGATTTCGAGGATCGCGCTCTTTTCGTCCGCTGCGTCCTTCGGCAGAAGCAGGATCTGCATCTCCTGTTCCAGCACCTCGATCTGCTCTTTCACCTCGGGCAGCTCCAGCTCGGCGAGGTCGCGCATCTCGCGGTCGACCGACCTATCCTCGAGCAGCGTTTCGAGATCGGCCAGCTCGGCGACCGCTTTCTCATAGACGCGGATCTTCGTCACGACAGGCTGCAGCTCGGAATATTCGGATGCGAGCTTCACATAGACATCGGCAGCCGGGCCAGCCGACATGCGCGCCTCGATCTCGCCGAAACGACGTTCCAGCTCGCGCATCTTTTCAACGGGAAGCTTCGCCACCCTTCACTCCGATTCTTCTTAATCTCTGTCTAAAGGGGAATATTGTGGCTCTCGGCGAAGCGGGCAAGCACCTCGCGCATCGGCGTCAAGGCGTGGTGATCGTCCAGCACCTCGTCCATCGCCTTCGTCAGCGCCCCGACATCGAGCCCTAGCAGCATCGCCTTCACCGGTCCGATCGAGGCCGGTGACATCGAGATCGAGCGGAAGCCGATACCGAGCAGCGCCATCGCCGAGATGGGTTTGCTGGCGAGCTCGCCGCAGAGCGTCACCGGCGTCTTGTTCCGCTCTGCCCCGCGCACAATATCGCGCAGGATGCGCAAGAACGGCTTGCCCAGCGGATCGAAGCGGTCCGAAACCCGTGCATTGCCGCGATCGACCGCCATCGAGAACTGGAAGAGGTCGTTCGAACCGACCGAGACGAAATCGACCGCCTCCATCAGTTCGTCGAGCTGCCAAAGCAGGGCCGGCACCTCCAGCATCGCCCCGAATTGCAGCTTGCGCGGCAAGCCGTGGCCGAAGCGTGAGAGATGCTGCACTTCCTTCTGCAAAAGCTCGCGCACCATCTTCAACTCAGAAACCTCGGTCACCATCGGCACCATCAGCTTCAGCTCGGTGTCGGCCGATGCCTTTAGCAGAGCGCGCAACTGGGTGCGCAACAGTCCCGGCCGGTCGAGCGACAGCCGGATGGCGCGCCAGCCGAGCGCTGGATTTTCTTCCTCATGGCCGCGGAAATAGGGCACCACCTTATCGCCGCCGATATCGAGCGTACGGAAGGTGACGGTGCGGCCCGCCGCCTGTTTGATCACATTGCGATAGAACTGCTCCTGCTCATCCGCCTTCGGCATGGTGGAGGCGATCATGAATTGCAGCTCGGTGCGGAAGAGGCCGATGCCCTCGGCACCCGATTCCGAAAGCTGCGGCAGGTCGACCAACAGCCCCGCATTCATCATCAGCGAGATCCGCTGCCCATCCTTGGTAACCGGCTCGACGGCGCGCAGTGCCCGGAACTGTTCCTGCCGCCTGGCGCGGAAGCGGACCTTTTCTTCATAGGAACGCCGGTGATCGGCCATCGGCCGCAGATGCACATGCCCCTCGTCGGCGTCGATGATCACGGCATCACCATTCTCGGCGAGCGCCACCACACCCGCCGCCTGGCCGATGACCGGAATGCCCATGGCGCGTGCGACGATCACCACGTGGCTCGTCACCGCCCCTTCTTCCAGCACCAGCCCACGCACATTGGAACGCGGATAATCGAGCAGCTCGGCTGCCCCCATGGCGCGCGCCAGGATGATTGCGTCGCTGGGGAAACCTTCGGCGGTCGTCCGGCCGGTATAACCCGTCAACTGTCTGAGCAGACGGTTCGCCAGATCCTCGAAATCATGCATGCGTTCGCGCAGATAAGGGTCGGTCAACCGCATCATCCGCGCCTTGGTGTCGCTCTGCACCTTCTCGACTGCTGCTTCCGCCGTCAGGCCGTTGCGGATCGCCTCCTCGAGCTTGCGCACCCAGCCCTGGTCATGCGCGAACATGCGATAGGTTTCGAGCACCTCACGATGTTCGCCCTCCATCGACACGTCGCGACGCGACAGCATGTCGTCGATTGAAATCCGAAGCGAGCCCATGGCTTCGGCCAGCCGCCGAATTTCCTTCTCGGCATCTTCGTTCAGCAGGTTGGTGACGACGATGCGCGGCTCGTGCAGCACGACGTAACCGAGGCCGATGCCGTCATTATAAGTGTCGCCATCAACGGTCACCGAACGCGTCAGGTCGAGTTCGAGGCCCGGCTTGGTGATCTTCTTGAGCTCGCCGGTGGCGATCATCTCGGCAAGCACCATCGCGGTCGTCTCGAGCGCTTCCAGCTCTTCCTCGCGATAGTTGCGGCTTGCCTTGTTCTGCACGACGAGAACGCCGAGTGAGCGCCCGGTCCTGAGGATCGGCACACCAAGGAAGGAATGGTAGATTTCTTCGCCCGTTTCCGGCAGGTAGCGGAAAGCAGGGTGCGACTGCGCGTCGGAAAGGTTCAGCGGCTGGGCCGAGGCCGCGATCGTGCCGACCAGGCCCTGCCCCATCTTCAGTTGCGCCAGATGCACGGCCTCGCGGTTGAGGCCTTCGGTCGCGTAGAGTTCGAGTACACCGTCGGCGCGCAGCACATAGACGGAGCAAACCTCCGCCACCATATTGCCGGCAATCTGGCGGACGATCCGGTCAAGACGCTCCTGCGGCTCCAGCGGCTCCGCCATCAACTCGCGCAGCCGCCTGAGCAGCACGCGCGGACCGCCGGAAAGGTCTCTCATGGCGTCTCAAGCTCCCGAAACAACGCACTCAGTCCCGGCAGGCCGGCCCTCGTCTCCTCAACCTGAAGGGGCAGGCCGCCCACTGGGAATCAATTCTTATCCAGACCGTAGCAGGAATGCAAAGTCCTGACAGCGAGTTCTGCATAGGGACCGTCAATCAGGATGGAAATCTTGATCTCGGAGGTCGTGATCGCCTTGATGTTGATGCCTTTTTCGGCAAGTGCACGAAATGCGGTCGCGGCAACGCCCGCGTGGCTGCGCATGCCAATACCGATGACCGATACTTTCACCAGCCCCGATTCGTTCTGCACGACATCGTAGCCGATCTTCTCCTTATGGTCGCCGAGCACCTTGATCGCCTTCTCGACGTCGCCTGACGGCACGGTGAAGGTCATGTCGGTCTTCGACCCATCCTCGGAGATATTCTGGACGATCATGTCGACATTGATATGGGATTCGGCAAGCGGCCCGAAGATCGCCGCGGACACGCCCGGCCGGTCGGCAAGACGGCGAAGCGAGATCTGAGCCTCATCCTTGGCATAGGCGATGCCGGTGACTACTTCCTGTTCCACGATTTCATCCTCGTCACAAATCAGCGTTCCGGGCGGGTTCAGCAGATCGCCCATGCCCGGAGCATCGGGGTCTTCGAATGATGAGCGCACGAAGGTGCGCACCTTGTGCACCATGGCAAGCTCGACCGAGCGCACCTGCAGTACCTTGGCGCCAAGCGAGGCCATTTCCAGCATTTCCTCGAAGGCGATCTTCTTCAGCCTGCGCGCCTTCGGCACGATGCGGGGGTCGGTCGTGTAGACGCCGTCGACGTCAGTATAGATATCACAGCGGTCTGCCTTGACAGCTGCCGCGATTGCGACGGCCGAAGTGTCCGATCCGCCGCGCCCGAGCGTCGCGATACGGTTGTCGGGTCCCAACCCCTGGAAGCCGGAGATGACGGCAACCTGCCCCTCGCCCATGCGTTTGACGATGTCAGAGCCGTCAATCTCCATGATCCGTGCCGCGCCATGCGCGTTGTCGGTGCGGATCGGGATCTGCCATCCCTGCCAGGAACGGGCATTGATATCCATCGCTTGCAATGCGATTGCCAGCAGCCCTGATGTCACCTGCTCGCCGGATGCGACCACCGCATCATATTCCCGCGCATCGTAAAACGGAGAATTGGCGCCGATCACCTTCGGCGTGCCCTGGACCCAGCCAACCAGTTCATTGGTCTTGCCGGACATGGCCGACACCACTACCGCGACCTCGTGCCCGGCATCGACTTCGCGTTTTACGTGGCGGGCAACATTCTTGATGCGGTCCAGGTCAGCGACGGACGTGCCGCCGAATTTCATTACAATGCGTGCCATATGCCTCTACCACGACTGGCGCCGGGAAAGCGGAAAACCTGACCCGGCATCACGAAAGCTCTGGGGCAGACCGCTTGGCCAGAGAGCCGGATTCCCAACTTCCGGAACCGCTCTAAAGCCCAGGTCCCCAAAGGCCCCAAGTTGCGGCGTCTCTTAGCGAGTTTGGCGGGGGGAGGCAAGCGCAGGCGATAAAAGCTATTGGCGAGCGGTTCCGCCCTCGTCAGTCCTCTGGTCTGCACCCTTGACTTATGCCCCCGATCGTCCGACTTCACATCTCACGAATGAAGGAGTGGACGATGACGGAAGGCGCCAGAAGCACGATCGACCAAGGTGAAGTGGACCGCTTCTCGGCGATGGCGGCGGAATGGTGGAGCCCGACCGGCAAATTCAAGCCGCTGCACAAGTTCAATCCCGTCCGGCTCGCCTATATAAGAGACAAAGCCTGCGAGAATTTCGGCCGTGATCCGAAAAGCGCGCGCCCGCTCGAGGGCCTGCGCGTGCTCGATATCGGCTGCGGCGGCGGTCTGTTATCCGAACCTCTCGCCCGCATGGGCGCGTCCGTCGTCGGCGCCGATCCGTCCGAGAAGAATATTGGCATCGCCTCCACCCATGCGAAGGCCTCCGGTGTTTCGGTCGACTATCGCGCCGTCACCGCCGAGGAGCTCGCCGAGGCTGGCGAGACCTTCGATATCGTCTTGAACATGGAGGTGGTGGAACACGTCGCCGATGTCGAATTCTTCATGACGACCTGCGCGAAAATGGTCCGCCCCGGCGGCCTGATCTTCGTTGCCACCATCAACCGTACGATGAAGGCGGCAGCGCTTGCCATCTTCGCCGCCGAGAACATTCTGCGCTGGCTGCCGCGCGGCACGCATCAGTATGAAAAGCTGGTACGCCCGGAAGAGCTGGAAAAGCCGCTGGCCGCAAACGGCCTCGAGATCACCGACCGCACCGGCGTCTTCTTCAATCCACTGTCGAACCAATGGAACCTGTCCAAGGATATGGACGTGAATTATATGCTGCTGGCGAAGCGGCCGGCTTAGGGCATGTCGCGCAAAACTGTGCAGCGGTTTTGCGACAACGACATGCGCAAAAACAAAGGGCTAAAGCGCGAGGAGCGAATCTGAAAGATCGCGACGCGCTTTAGTCCCGCCGTCAATAAGCCGGCTACACTTTCAGCGCGATACGCAGGCCGAAATCATAGAAGGCGAGCGGCGTGGACTACACGTCAGTTTACGTCTTCCGGCAAAACAGGAATGGCTGCGATCTCGATGCCCTCTTCGAGGAGGGCCTGCGCCTCGTCGAACGTCGCCTGGCCGATGATGCCGCGGGCATCCGCCTCGCCGTAGTGGATCTTGCGGGCTTCCTCGGGAAATTGCGTGCCGACGTCCTCGGAATTGGCCTTGACCGCCGCAACGGCCTCCTTGAGCTTTTGCAGGGCCTCGCGGCGCATGGCATCCATCGCCAGCGTCTGCCTCTCGTCCTTCTTCCGCGCGGTCGACACCGAAGGCGCCATCAACAGCTTGGAAATGGCGGCGGAATGACAGACCGGGCAGGTCAGAAAACCGGTTTCGACCTGACGATCGAAATCGGCGCTTTCCGAAAACCAGCCTTCGAATTCATGGGCATTGTCACAGGTGAGGGAATAGCGGATCAAGCGGCGACGCCTCCGGCGACTGCTCCCGCAATCTTCTCTACCGAGAATTCCCGGCCATTCCTCAGGTTCGGGATCTTGTCATGCGCGGCCTTGACCGCGGCGGGATCGATCTCGGCGACGATAACCGCCGCACCGGTGGCGCCGGCCGACGCCAGCACCGTGCCCCAGGGATCGATGATCATCGAATGGCCGAAAGTCTCGCGCCCGTCCTCGTGCCGGCCTGCCTGTGCGGCAGCGATGATGAAGACACCGTTCTCGATTGCCCGTGCCCTGAGGAGGATCTCCCAATGCGCCTCGCCGGTCTGCTTGGTGAAGGCGGCGGGCACTGTCATCACCTCGGCACCGGCCATGGCCTGGGCGCGGAAGAGCGCGGGAAACCGCACGTCGTAACAGATCGCAAAGCCCATTTCGGCAAAGGGCAGCGACAGGACGCGGGCCTCCGAGCCGGCTGTATAGGCGGCACTTTCACGCCAGCTCTCGCCATTGTCGAGATCGACGTCGAACATATGGATCTTGTCGTAGCGATTGAGAATCCTGCCGTCGGGACCGAACAGGAAACCGCGATTGGCGATCTTTCCGTCAGCAAGGGCAATCGCAGTCGAACCGACATGCATGTGAATACCGAGCTCCACGGCAAGCTCTGAGCCAGTCTTGACGATGATGTCATGCGCCTCGTCGGCAAGCACGGCGCGTGCCGCCGCACGGTCTCGCTGCAGCATGCCGGTCATCTCGGGCGTCTGCACATAGGTCGCGCCCTGGGCAACGGCCTCGCGCACCAGCCGCGCCATGGCGGCGGCATTCTTCGCCGGATCGACCCCGGAGCACATCTGGACAGCTGCGGCCTTGAAGCTCATCGGTTCTTCCTCAAGCCGCCAGCATCGGATCGAGCTTGCCGGCCCGATCGAGCGCAAAGAGATCGTCGCAACCGCCGACATGATCGGCGCCGATGAAAATCTGCGGAAAAGTGGTCCGTCCGTTCGACTTGCCGATCATCTCCTGGCGAAGATCCGGCGAAAAGGTCGCGTCGTGCTCGACATATTCGACGCCCTTTTCTTCGAGAAGGGACTTGGCGCGGGTGCAATAGCCGCAAAACTGCCGTGTATAGATGGTGACGGGTACCATAATCTCTCCAGACTGATGCCGGGTATTCCTGTCATATAGGCTCGGAGAGAGCCCTTGCAAAGGTCAAAACCGTTATGTCGGCCGCACCCGCCTTGCGCAGTGTCCGGCTTGCCGCAGCGACCGTCGCCCCTGTTGTATAGACGTCGTCGACGAGGACGATACGCTTGCCGAAAATGTCGTTTTCGCAACCCTTGGCAATCGCGAAAGCACCCCTGACATTGTCCTCACGCGCCTTGGCGCCGAGGCCGACCTGCTGGCTGGTGCGCTTGACGCGAACAAGCGTGGCGGCAAGCAGCGGCTTGCCTGAGAGCCTTGCCATATGGCGGGCAAGCTCGGCTGCCTGGTTGAACTTGCGCGCCAGCATGCGGGTGCGGTGCAGCGGCACCGGGATCAGCGCATCGCAGCTCTCGACCGTCCCGTCGGAAGCGCGCAGCATCCAGGCAGCCATCATCGGTGCCAGATCTGTGCGATCGCGATATTTGAGCCCATGAACGAGATCGCGGACCGCATGGTCATGGGTCGCAGCCGACCGCAGCCGGTCGAAGGGCGGCGGGTTGGCGATCGCCTCGGCGCTGAGGATGCCGACGCCGAGATCATGCGAGAAGGGAATGCCAAGCACCTCGCAATAGGGCCGTTCGATGAAGCGGATGCCGGACCAGCATTTTGCGCAGAGCCCGCGATGGCCGCCTGTGGAAATACCGCAGACGGAGCAGGCGGGCGGATAAAAGAAATCGGCAAGCGCCGAAAACGGCCGCAAGAGATGCGCCCGCAAGAACTCTGACGGTTTTTCAACATTGATCAGTCCCATGCCGCCGAGACTAGCCTGTTCTTCGCGAAAGGAAAATCGTCTTGCCGCACAGGCGGCGCGGGACTAAGGACATCGCCATGGAAACGATCTTCGACAGAGCCCTGATCGCCGCACATCGCCATCGCGCGCTTGTAAACAACGACCCGAAAGCCGCCTTCCTGCTCGACATTGCCGCTGAGGAAATGGCCGAGCGGCTTACTGTGGTCGAGCGGACTTTCGAGACCGCCGTCGAACTGCATGGCGCAACCGGTGCTGCCGCCCGTGCCGCGTTGGCGACGGGCAAAATCGGCACGATGATCCGCATCGAAAGCGAGAAAGCCTATGCCGGGCCGGGTGAAACCTTGATCGAGGCGCCGCTCGAGGACGTGCCGCTCGAACAGCAATCGGCCAATCTTATCCTTGCGCCGCTCAGCCTGCATCTGACCAACGATACGCCGGGTGTCTTCATCCAGATCCGCCGCGCCCTGAAGCCGGACGGCCTGTTCATGGCGGCGATCCCCGGCGCCGGCACGCTACAGGAACTGCGCGATGTGCTGCTTGCCACCGAGATCGAGATGACGGGTGGCGCAAGCCCGCGTGTCATCCCCTTCGCCGATGTGCGCGATGTCGGCAGCCTCATGCAGCGCGCCGGCTTCACGTTGCCGGTAATCGATGCGGAGAACTATACGGTGCGCTATGATTCGCTCTTTCCGCTGATGCGGGATCTGCGAGCGATGGGCATGAGCAATCCGCTTGCGGCGCGCGCCCGGATGCCGCTCACACGCGCCTTCTTCCTGCGCGCGGCGGAGATCTACGCCGAACGTTATTCCGATCCCGATGGACGCATCCGCGCCACCTTCTCGATCATCTATGTCTCGGGATGGGCTGCCCATGAGAGCCAGCAAAAGCCGCTCAGGCCGGGTTCGGCCAAGGCGCGCCTTGCCGATGCATTGAAGGTGGACGAGCACAAGCTCAAGCAGTAACGGCCGGCTGTTTCTTCAATTCGCCGTCATATTGTTGTTGATCACGTTGAAGACGTCCTGCAGGGCGCCGGTGAAGACCCCGAGACCGGAGATGAGCGCGCCACAAATGAGGGCGGCGATCAAGCCATACTCAATTGCCGTCGCACCTCTGTTATCTGCAAGAAATGCTTTCAAAATACGCATTATTTCGCGACCCCTGAGCGAAACCGACGGCAAACGACCAATTCCACGACCATCGGGCGACGGCCGGCATTTTTCAGCAACCGGCGCCGACGCCATAGCCCTGGACGACGCAGACCGAACCGGGCGTATCCTGGAGGACGCTGCGGCGGATCGTATAACGCTTGCCGCTGTCACTCTTCGGGATCGATCCTGTCGTGATCGTATCGAAATCCGCCGGCGCGCTGGCAAAGACGCTTTTCTTCGAGGAATCCGCAAGCATTGGCGTCAGAATGAGCGTCAGCGCGACCACTGCCGTGCCGAACAGAAGGGCGATATTCAGCGCACCCGTCCTGCGCGAGGCAGACGAGGCCCGTTCCTTTTCCCGGACAGCTTTCCAGAAATCATCGTCCATGACGTCAAGCCTTTTAATACACGCACGCCAGATGCTTGATTGAGGCCGATCTTTGGCAGAAGGTGTTAAACGATCCATTAATATCCACAGCCGAAAACGATGTGGCACAATAATAATCAGATAACGCTAAAGTAAATCCTGCAACATCGGGATGAGCGGCTCGTCAGCCGGCGGCATCGGATAGTCGCGTAGCGCCTGCGGACGCACCCATTTTAGCGCCTGCCCCTCCCGGCCCTGGGGAATGCCCTCATAGCGCCGGCAGATATAAAGCGGCATCAAAAGGTGGAAGGTCTCGTAGGAGTGGCTGGCAAAGGTAAGCGGCGCAAGGCAGGCAATCTTGGTGTTGATGCCGAGTTCTTCCTCAAGCTCGCGCACCAGCGTTTCCTCCGGCGTCTCACCGGGCTCGACCTTGCCGCCGGGAAACTCCCACAACCCGGCAAGCGACTTTCCCTCGGGACGCTGTGCCAACAGGATACGCCCATCGGCATCGATCAGCGCACAGGCGGCGACCAGCAATATCTTCCGGCCTGCCTCGCTCATCGCGGCTCCTGCTGCCAATAGCAATAATGATAGGCGTCGCGAAAACCCAGGCGCTCATAGAGTGCGATGGCCGGGCGGTTGGACAGCTTCACCTGCAGCCAGGCCGAACGGGCGCTACGCATGCGCGCCCAGCGCAGCGCCGAGGTGAGGATTTCGATGCCGAGCCCCTCGCGCCGCCGCGCCTCGGAGACCGAAAGCGACATGATCCCGGCAAGGTCATTGTCCTGGACGCAGAGCACGGTCGCAAGCGGGCCGTCCGCCGCATTCTCGATCATGAACAGGCCGGATGGCGGCTTGATCGCTGAAATGATTTCGGCAAGCGCCGGCTTCAGCCTCAGTGGCGCCCGGTCGACGGCGAGGTTGGCGTCGACGAAACGGCCGACATCGTGAGTCGGCAGGTGATCGAGCGTATCCGGCAGCTCCGCCTCGGCAAGGTCGCAGGTCATCACCACCGTATCGTCGAAGCGCGTCCAGTTCTGCGCGCGCAGAAGTTCGATCAGCACCGGCGAGGCCAGCGGCGTCTGGCGGACCACAGCGGCGCGGCCATAGGCCTCGAACTTTCGGCGCGCCTTTTCCAGGCGGATTTCGACATCGCGATGATCCGAGGGATCGAGCGGCACGATCGAATTCAGCCGGTTGGACGGGTGACCGGCCGTCAGGCGCACCTGCCAGCTGCCGTCATATTGCACGGATGCCGCCGGCCAGGCGCGAAAGCCGACGGCCTCCAGCCTGCGCACCAGCGGCAGATTGTGTGAGAAAATGGATACCTGCGCCAATGAACGATCAGCTCCGATAGTCGCCATTGATCGCAACATATTCCTTGGTGAGGTCGCAGGTCCAGACGGTTGCTGTGCCGCCGCCGAGGCCGATATCGACTTTGACGGGGATATCCTGCGCCTTCATGACGTTCGAGGCGGCCTCCTCGGAATAATCGGCATCACGCTCGCCATTGACGGCGACCCTGATGTCGCCGAACCAGATGGCGAGCCGGTCGCGGTCAGCCATCTCGCCGGACTTGCCGACGGCCATGACGATACGGCCCCAATTGGCGTCTTCGCCGGCGGCCGCCGTCTTTACCAGCGGCGAATTGGCGATCGATAGCGCGATACGCTTGGCGGCGGCATCGCTCTCGGCACCCGTCACGGTGATTTCAAGCATCTTGGTGGCACCCTCTCCGTCGCGCACCACCTGCAGCGACAGGTCCTTCAGCACTTCATTAAGTGCGGCCCGGAAGGCGGCAAGGCGCGGATCATCGGCACGTTCGATGCGGGCCTGGCCGTCCTCGGCCGCGGCTCCCGTTGCAAACAGCATCAACGTATCGGAGGTGGAGGTGTCACTGTCGACGGTCATGGAATTGAAGGTCGGGCCAACGCCGTCAGATAGAAGCGCCTGCAGCGCGGCTGGCGCAATGTCGGCATCGGTGACGACGAAGGAGAGCATCGTCGCCATATCAGGCGCGATCATGCCGGCGCCCTTGGCGATGCCGTTGATCGTCACGGCCACGCCGCCGATCTCGGCGCTGCGGGTCGAAACCTTCGGATAGGTGTCGGTGGTCATGATCGCCTTGGCCGCCTCGAACCAGAAATCGCCGGTCGCTTCGACCTGCATTCGGTCCAGAACGCCTGAGAATTTGGTGGCATCCAGCGGCTCGCCGATGACGCCGGTCGAGGCCAGATAGACCTCGTTTTCGGCGCAGCCGACGGCAGCGGCAGCCGACTTCGCCGTCAGCGCGGTCGCCTGCCGGCCCTTCAGGCCGGTGAAAGCATTAGCATTGCCGGAATTGACGACGACGGCGCGGGCGCTGCCATGGGGGAGATTGGCCCGGCAGAAATCCACCGGCGCCGACGGGCACTTCGAGCGGGTAAAAACGCCCGCAACAGTCGCCGGCCTGTCAAAGACCATCATCAGCACATCCGTGCGGTTCTTGTACTTGATGCCGGCGGAAGCCGTCGCCATCCGCACGCCGCGCAGCGGTGGCATCGAGACGAAGGATTTCGGGGCGAGCGGAGAGACGGAACCGGACATGATGAGACCTGCCAATGAGCACTTCCAGGCGAAATGGAAACCGGTTCGCCGTCCGGAAATGCGACAACAAACGATGCCAGAGCATGATGCCGAAAAGTGTCAGCGGCTTTCGGACGACACCATGCTCACCTTCTTTGATTTAGATCCGGATGATTTTAGGCCGATCAGGCCCAAAATCATCCGGCTCTAATGAAGGGCCCGGAAGAACCGGGCCCTGATGCGAATATTACTGCTGCGGCGCCGGCGCGACGGGCTCACTGCCCGGCTCCGGCTGCTTGTTGGCCTGGTCGTAACCCTTGCGCAGCGTCTCGTCCGTGATCTCGATCTTGGCGGAGGCCTTCGCCTTGTTCAGAAGCTCAAGATACTTGTCGCGCATGACGAGCTGACGAACCTGATCCTGCACCTGCTCGAAGGGCGGCGGCGGAGCGTCGCGCTTATCCTCGACCTTGATGACGTGGAAGCCGAAATCGGTCTTAACCGGCGTCTTGGAATAGGTGCCCTTCTCAAGCGCGAAGGCTGCGTCCTCGAATTCCTTGACCATGCGGCCGCGCGTGAAATAGCCGAGGTCGCCGCCTTCCGACTTGTTCGGATCGGTGGACTTTTCCTTGGCGAGTTCGGCGAAATCCTTGCCGGCATCGAGCTGCTTGATGATGTCCTTGGCTTCGTCCTCGGTCTTGACGAGGATGTGACGGGCGTGGACTTCCTCCTGCTTCGGCAGGGCAGCGACTTCCTTGTCGTAGCGGGCCTTGACTTCCTCAGGCGTCACGATGTCGACGACATGCTTCTTGAAATAGGCATTGTGCAGCTCGCGGTCGGTGAGATACTGCATGCGCTTCTTGAATTCGTTGGTTTGATCAAGCTTCTCAGCCGCAGCGTCGGCGGCGAGCAGCTTCACGTCGATGGCGGCGGAAAGGGCTGCGACCTTCTTCTGGTCATCTGGAAGCTGCGCCAGCTGCGGGTCGAGATTGGCGACCGCAAGGTCGAGTTCCGACTGGTGGATCTCCAGAGTGCCGACCTTGGCGATGACGGCGTCATCGGCATGGGCCGGGCCCTGGAGCGCAACAAAAGTTGCAAACGCCAGAACGGCAAGTTTGTTGGTGCTCAACATGAAATACCCTTCACAGTTACATTGCCGGTTTCAGCATCCCCTGAATCCAGCCCAAAATAGCCATCAACACCGGATTGTGGCCTTTCTGTATCCGCCAAATCCGTTGACATCATTCGACCCCCCTCTTATCTGTCACGCAACCTCGCGTCCAGAACAGTTTCCGGGCGTTTTAAGGCGCGCGCCTGATTTTCGGCTGGGCCGCGGACAAGAAACGCCGGGGATGAATATTGAGAAAGGGCCAGTCATATGGTCAGCTTTGGCGGTATAGCCCGCAAGTTATTTGGGTCTTCCAACGACCGCCGCGTGCGGTCCTACCAGCCGAACGTCACTGCCATCAACTCTATCGAAGAGAAGACGAAGGCCCTGACGGACGAGCAGCTCGCGGCAAAGACCGTGGAGTTTCGCGCCCTGCTCGCCGAGGGCAAGACGCTCGACGACATTTTGATCCCGGCCTTTGCAGTCGTGCGCGAAGCCTCGCGCCGCGTTCTCGGCCTGCGACCTTTTGACGTACAGCTGGTCGGCGGCATGATCCTGCATTCGAATGCGATTGCCGAGATGAAGACCGGCGAAGGCAAGACCCTCGTCGCCACCCTGCCGGTCTATCTGAACGCGCTTTCCGGCAAGGGCGTACACGTCGTCACCGTCAACGATTACCTCGCCCAGCGCGATGCCGCGACCATGGGCCGCGTCTACGGCTTCCTCGGCATGACCACCGGCGTCATTGTCCACGGCCTTTCCGACGAGGAACGCCACGCCGCCTATGCGTGCGACATCACTTACGCCACCAACAACGAACTCGGCTTCGATTATCTGCGCGATAACATGAAGTACGAGAAGAACCAGATGGTCCAACGCGGCCACAACTTCGCAATCGTCGACGAAGTGGACTCGATCCTCGTCGACGAGGCGCGCACGCCTCTGATCATCTCCGGTCCGCTCGACGACCGCTCCGAACTCTATAATACGATCGACGCCTTCATTCCGCTGCTGGCGCCGAGCGATTACGAGATCGATGAGAAGCAGCGCTCCGCCAACTTCTCCGAAGAGGGCACCGAGAAGCTGGAAAACCTGCTCCGCCAGGCCGGCCTCTTGAAGGGCAACGCGCTCTACGACATTGAGAACGTCGCGATCGTCCATCACGTCAACAATGCGCTGAAGGCCCACAAGCTCTTCCAGCGCGACAAGGACTATATCGTCCGCAATGACGAAGTCGTCATCATCGACGAGTTCACCGGTCGCATGATGCCGGGCCGCCGCTATTCGGAAGGTCAGCACCAGGCGCTCGAAGCCAAGGAAAAGGTGCAGATCCAGCCGGAAAACCAGACGCTGGCCTCGATCACCTTCCAGAACTACTTCCGTATGTACGACAAGCTCGCCGGCATGACCGGCACGGCGCAGACGGAAGCGGAAGAATTCGCCAACATTTACAATCTCGATGTCATCGAGGTCCCGACCAACCTGCCGATCAAGCGCCTCGACGAGGACGACGAGGTCTACCGGACCTTCGACGAGAAGTTCAAGGCGATCATCGAGGAGATCCTCGACGCCCACAAGCGCGGCCAGCCGGTGCTGGTCGGCACCACCTCGATCGAGAAATCGGAATTGCTTGCCGAGCGCCTGCGTAAGCAGGGCTTCGACGACTTCAAGGTCCTGAACGCCCGCTACCACGAGCAGGAAGCCTATATCGTCGCCCAGGCCGGCGTGCCGGGTGCCATCACCATCGCCACCAACATGGCCGGCCGCGGCACCGACATCCAGCTCGGCGGCAACCTCGACATGCGCATTGAGCGCGAACTCGGCGAAGTCGAAGCCGGTCCGGAGCGCGACGCCCGGATCCAGGCGATCATCGAGGAGATCAAGGCACTCAAGCAGAAGGCGCTCGAAGCCGGCGGCCTCTACGTCATTGCCACCGAGCGCCATGAAAGCCGCCGCATCGACAACCAGTTGCGCGGCCGCTCCGGCCGTCAGGGCGACCCCGGCCGCTCGAAGTTCTACCTCTCGCTTCAGGACGACCTGATGCGCATCTTCGGCTCCGACCGCATGGACAGCATGCTGACCAAGCTCGGCCTCAAGGAGGGCGAGGCGATCGTCCATCCCTGGATCAACAAGGCCCTGGAGCGCGCCCAGAAGAAGGTCGAAGCCCGTAACTTCGACATCCGCAAGAACCTCTTGAAGTATGACGACGTTCTCAACGATCAGCGCAAGGTGATCTTCGAGCAGCGCCTCGAACTGATGGAATCGACCAATATTTCCGAGACCGTTTCCGACATGCGCCGTGAGGTGATCGAAGACATGGTCGAAAAGCATATCCCCGAGCGCGCCTATGCCGAACAATGGGATGCCGCCGGCCTGAAGACCGGCGCTTTGAACATCCTCAATCTCGACCTGCCGATCGAGGACTGGGTGAAGGAAGAAGGCATCGGCGAGGACGATATCCGTGAGCGCCTGACGGAAGCCACCAATGCGGCCTTCACGGAAAAGGCCGAGCGTTTCGGCGACGACATCATGCATTATGTCGAACGCTCGATCGTCATGCAGACGCTCGATCATCTCTGGCGCGAACACATCGTCAACCTCGACCATCTGCGCTCCGTCATCGGCTTCCGTGGCTATGCCCAACGCGATCCGCTGCAGGAATACAAGTCGGAAGCCTTCGAGCTCTTCACGGCGCTGCTCAACAATCTGCGCGAAGCCGTCACCGCCCAGCTGATGCGCGTCGAACTGGTGCAGCAGGCGCCCGCCGAACCTGAACCGCCGCTGATGCAGGCCCATCACCTGGATCCTACGACCGGCGAGGACGATTTCGCCCCGGCGATCTACCAGGCATCGGAAGTCATCGTTTCTCCTGAAAACCGCAACCCGGATGATCCATCCACCTGGGGCAAGATCGGCCGCAACGAGACCTGCCCCTGCGGCTCCGGCAAGAAATACAAGCATTGCCACGGCGCCTTCGAGCAGGTCTGAGGCAAGCCGCAAAGATCCGCGAAAATGCCGCCTCCGGGCGGCATTTTCTTTTCTGCGGCAACGCCGGAAAACCGGAATTTCAGCGTCCGACGGCAACCCCAAGCCAGAACCGTTTCTTAACCCTGTTCTGTCAAGACTTCCGGGACGATTTGCCTGACCTTTAGAGTTTTGCGTGTTCATCATGGCGGTCATAGAAACAGCGGAGAAGATGCTGCCGGCGGGCCTGCGCCCGATCGGCGGCCGCACGCTGCGCATGCTTGCTGCCGTGCTCACCGAACGCGGTGAAAAGGCGGCCGCCCAGCGCATGGCGCTGACGGCCTTTTCGATTCGTATCCTCAGCGCCGCACTCGCCTTCGTCTCCCAGATCGTGCTCGCCCGGCTGATGGGCGAATATGAATATGGCATCTTCGTTTTCGTCTGGGTGCTGGTCGTCGTCTTCGGCGATCTCTCATGCCTCGGTTTCCACACCGCGATCATCCGCTTCCTGCCGCAATACAGGGCAGCGGGCGCTTTCGAGGAAATCCGCGGCCTGACCGGCACGGCGCGCATCTTTGCGCTGCTTTCCGGCACGGCGGTGCTCGCCGCTGGCATGCTCGGCCTGCATTTCTTCGGCGATAAGATCCAGGTCTATTATCTCGTCCCGATCTTCATCGGCCTGCTCGCCATGCCGATGATCGCGCTCGGCGACATTTTGGAAGGCACGTCGCGGGCGAACCACTGGCCGGTGATGGCGCTGAGCCCGGTCTATATCGTCCGCCCGATCCTCATCATCCTTTTCATGCTGATCGCGATTGCCATCGGCGCCGAGCACACGGCCGTCACCGCGATGCAGGCAGCACTCGTCGCCACCTTCGTCACCGCCCTCGGCCAGTATGCCGCAACGCTCTACCGCCTGCGCCGGCATTATGACGAAGGCCCGCGCAAGGTCGATTTCATCGCCTGGTTCAGCGTCGCCTTTCCGATTTTCCTGATCGAGGGCGTGAGCTTCCTGCTGACCAATTCCGACGTCGTCGTCGTCGGCATCTTCCTCGAGCCGCACGACGTCGCCATCTACTTCGCCGCCGCCAAGACGATGGCGCTGGTGCATTTCATCAATTTCTCGGTCAAGGCAGCCTCCGGCCCGCGCTTTTCCTCGATCATCGCCGAAGGCGACCATGCTCAGCTCGCAACCGCTGCCATCGACGCCGCCCGCTGGACCTTCTGGCCGGCGCTCGGGGTCGGTCTTGTCGTGCTTGCGGCCGGTCATCTGCTGCTGTCGCTCTTCGGCGGCGCCTTTACGTCAGGTTATCTGGTGATGGCGATCCTGCTCGCCGGCATCCTCGCGAAATCGCTGGTCGGCCCGGCCGAAACGCTGCTGATGATGGCAGGCAAGCAGAACCTCTGCGTCGCGCTCTATGCCGGCGCACTGACCGCCAACGTCAGCCTCAACCTTGCTTTGATCCCGCATTACGGCATCGAGGGCACGGCGATCGCCACGGCCTCGGCCATGGCCGTCGAGGCGATCCTGCTGCATGTCGCCGTGCGCCGCACGCTCGGCATCGTCCTTTTCGCTTTCGCCGGCCCCTCCGCCGCAACGCCAGAAATGAGAGTTCGATAGATGGTGCGTGTTCCCCCCGTTACCGAAAGCACCGACAGCACCGCGAACCGCATGTTGCATGATCTCGCCGCGCTGAATTTCGACGCGCCGCAGGCCGAGGCTCGCGCCGAGATCGGCCGACCGGGCCGCGAGCTCTGCCTCTACCCCGGCAAGCTCGGCTATGAGCTCCAGGATGAACTCGATTTCCTCTCCAACCGGGCGATGGAACCGAACGTCTTTTTCTCCGGCCGCTTCCTCGCCCCCGCCATGCCGCGGCTCGAAGATCGGCAGGTGAACTTCGCCCTGATCCGCGATCACAATGCCGGCCGCAGCCGCATGCGGTTCCTCTTGCCGTTTTCGGTCGACAAGCCGGGCTTCGCCGTCGGCCCGTCGATCATCCGCGGCTGGTCGAACAGCTTCGGTCCGCTCGGCACGCCGCTTGTCGATGGCGAGGATGCAGCCGAGACCCTCGACAATCTTTTCGAGGGGCTGACCGCTCGCGATCTCAATCTGCCCGGCATATTGGTTCTGCCGGATCTGCGGCTGAACGGTATCTTCGTGCGCATGGTCAAGGCCGTGGCGCTCAGCCGCAATCTTCCAGTCACCGTCACCAATCCTTACGAGCGCCCGATGCTGCAGAGCGAGGATGAGGCGCCCGTCTATCTCGGCAAAACCATCTCCTCCTCGCACATGCGCGAGATGCGCCGCCAGTGGCGCCTGCTGGAGGAGTTGGGAACAGCGGTCTATGCCGTCGCCCGCCAGCCGCGCGAAATCCATATCCGCTTCGAGGAATTCCTGGCAATGGAAGCCGGCGGCTGGAAGGGCAAGCGGCGAAGCGCTCTCGTCACCGATCGTTATCATACGGCCTTCGCCCGTGAGGCGGTGTCAAACCTTGCCGCCGTCGATGCCGTGCGTATTCACACGATCGATCTCAACGGCAAGGCGATTGCCGCCATCGTCGTGCTAATGATGGGCGGCGAGGCCTATACCTGGAAGACCGCCTACGATGAAAACTATGCCCGCTATTCGCCGGGCAAGCTGCTGATGAACGAACTCACCGAATGGCATCTCGACGATGCCAACATCGTCCGCTCCGATTCCTGCGCCGTCTCGGATCATCCGATCATGAGCCGCTTCTGGCAGGAGCGCGAGGAGATGGGAACGCTGGTGATCGGCCTGACGCAGAACAGCGACCGCGACATGCGCCAGGTCTCAGCCCAGCTCCACATGTACCGCAGCACCCGCAACATGGCGAAGATGCTGCGCGAGAAGATCATGTCGCTCGCCGGGCGGGGCTAGAGCCTTTCCAGCAGAAGTGGCTAAAGCATGTCGCGCAAAAGTGTGCGCGGTTTTGCGATAACGACATGCGTAAAAACAAAGACCTAAAGCGCGAGGGGCGAATCTGAAAGATTGCGACGCGCTTTAGCGGTTTTGCGTCCGGAAATGCTCTATCGCTCGCTGGCCGCCCTCTCCCGCAGCAGCCGGCGGATCACCTTGCCGGTGGTCGTCAGCGGCAAGGCATCGATGAATTCCACCTCGCGGGGATATTCGTGCATCGAAAGCCGCATCTTCACCCACTCCCTTATGTCGGCGGCCAGCGCCTCGCTTGGGTGATGGCCGGGTGAAAGCACGATATAGGCCTTGACGATCTCGGTGCGCACGGTATCGGGCTTGCCGACGGCGGCGGCAAGCTGCACGGCGGGATGGCCGATCAGGCAATCCTCGATCTCGGCCGGGCCGATGCGATATCCCGATGAGGTGATGACGTCGTCGTCGCGGCTTTCGAAGGTAACATAGCCCTCGGCGTCCTGCCGGCCGATATCGCCGGTGAGCAGCCAGCCCTTGGCGAATTTTCGTTTCGTCGCCGCCGCATCGTCCCAGTAGCCGAGGAACATGACAGGATCGGGACTGGCGATGGCGATCTGGCCCGGTTCGCCGACGGGCAACTCATCGCCCGTCTCGCTGACGATCGCGACGCGATGCCCGGGCACCGCCCGTCCGATGGCGCCCGCTTTGGTCACGCCGTAGGCAGCGCTAGAAGCGAGCACGAAATTGCACTCCGTCTGGCCGTAAAATTCGTTGACGGTGATGCCGAGCGTATGACGTGCCCATTCATAGGTCTCGCGGCCGAGCGCCTCCCCGGCCGAGCCGATGGTGCGCAGCACCAGATCATATTTCGAGCGCGGATCGGCAACGGATCTCATCAACCTCAGCGCCGTCGGCGGAATGAAGGCATTGCGCACTTTCATCTCGGCCATGATGCGATAGGCCATGTCGGCATCGAATTTCTGCGCTGGCGACGAGACGACGGGAACGCCGAGCAGAAGGCTCGGCAGCAGCGCATTGAGCAACCCGCCGGCCCAGGCCCAGTCGGACGGCGTCCAGACTTTGTCGCCCACTTTCGGAAAGCCCTCATGGGCAAACTGCATACCGGGAATATGGCCGGGCAGAACGCGATGACCATGCAGCGCGCCCTTGGGCGGCCCCGTCGTTCCCGAGGTGAAAATCATCAGAGCCGGATCGTCGGGAGACGTCTTTTCTCCCTTGAAGAAGGGCTCGTATGACACGATCAGATCGGCAAAGGAGAGAGCATCGTGGGCATTATCGAGGCTGATCACATGCCGAAGCTCCGGCAGCCGATCGCGAATTTGCCGGATGCGATCGAGGCCGAAATCATTGGTGACGATTGCCGCTGCACCTGAGGTCCTCAGCCTGTATTCGAGCGCCTCGACGCCGAAGAGCAGCGCCAGCGGCAAGGCGATTGCGCCCATCTTGTAGATCGCAACATGAACGACCACGGTCTCGAAGGACTGGGGCATCAGCAGGGCGACGCGGTCGCCTCGCTTAATGCCGAGCGAAGCCAGCGCATTGGCGAACATGGAAGAGGCACCGGCAAGCTCACCATAAGTCAGCGAAAGATGATCGCCGTCGGGGCTGAAATGCTCAAGGCAGACGCGCTCGGGATCTCTCGCGGCCCAGTCGTCGCTGACGGCGCGGCCGATATTGAAATTCTCCGGAATCCGCCAGGAGAAATCGCGATAAAGATCGTCGTAGCGATCGTGGGACGGCAGTTGCATGGTCGGATTCCAGTAAAATGCTGCATCAGCTAACACCTTGCCGCTCGGATGTGCAAGCCGAAGCCAGCAGCGGCAGTGATGAGCGCGGCTTCAAAAGCCGATCACGGATCATTGTGCGCACGCAGCATAAATTCTTCATTTGCCGCCCCTGCGACTTTCGCCATCTCGCGCTAAATCATCGAAGCCAGCCTGGGGTCATCGAATTCATCACGGAGTCGTTTCATGGAATACGCAAAATTTGGGAAGACCGGTCTCGAAGTGTCGAAAATCTGCTTGGGCTGCATGACCTTCGGCGATCCCGGCCGCGGCAATCATGCATGGAGCCTGCGGGAAGAAGAAAGCCGGACGATGATCAAGCAGGCGATCGACCTCGGCATCAATTTCCTCGACACCGCCAATACCTATTCCAACGGTTCTTCGGAGGAGATCGTCGGTCGCGCCATCAAAGACTTCGCCAAGCGCGAGGACATCGTGCTGGCGACCAAGGTGTTCAACCGCATGCGGCCGGGCCCGAACGGCGCCGGCCTGTCGCGCAAGGCGATCTTCGACGAGATCGACAACAGCCTGCGTCGTCTCGGCACCGACTATGTCGATCTCTACCAGATCCACCGCTTCGACTACACGACGCCGATCGAGGAAACGCTGGAAGCGCTGCACGACGTCGTCAAATCGGGCAAGGCGCGCTATATCGGCGCCTCCTCGATGTATGCTTGGCAATTCGCCAAGGCGCTTTACGTCTCCAGGCTGAACGGCTGGACCGAATTCGTCAGCATGCAGGACCACCTGAACCTGCTTTACCGTGAGGAAGAGCGCGAAATGCTGCCGCTTTGCGACGATCAGAAAATCGCCGTCATCCCCTGGAGCCCACTTGCCCGCGGCCGCCTGACCCGCGACTGGGACGAGACGACGGCCCGCAGCGAAACCGACGAATTCGGCAAGACGCTCTACACGCAGTCCATCGATGCCGACCGCAAGATCGTCGGAGCCGTGGCCGAGATCGCCAAGGCCCGCAACATCTCCCGCGCCCAGGTCGCAACCGCCTGGATCCTGCAGAAGAGTGCGGTGACCGCCCCGATCATCGGCGCGTCCAAACCGAACCACCTCAGAGATGCGGTTGCCTCGCTCTCGGTCAAGCTCACCGCCGAGGAAATCGCGGCCCTGGAAGCACCCTACATCCCGCACGCCATCGCCGGCTTCAAATAGTCGCTGGCTTCTCGGTCCTCAGGCATATGCAAGGCGGATTCTCTCCCTCTCCGCCTGGAGGGGGAGAGCGAAACCACGGCTTCCGCGACTGAGATTATGTCCGACTGGCGGGATCGAGCTGCCGGCGCATCGTCACCAAAAACTGCTCGGCAAGCGCCCTGTCCTCGACCGCGCGGGCAAGAATGACAGCACCCATCATCGACGAGAGCGTCGTCGTGGCATTGGCGCGGCGCTCCTCTTCCGTTTCGCCGGGAACGATATCAACGAGCGTATCGACCAGCACGGACAGGCCATCGCTGAAGACCGCACGGACGGCGCCGCGGCTGCGGCTCACCTCCTGGATCAGCGTTGCGAAGACGCAGCTGCCGCCCGGATCGTCAACCGTACGCCAGTGGATGTAATGGTCGAGAAGCGCTGCCAGCGGTCGGTCCGGCGATTCGGCGATATGTTCCTTCCAGCGCGTTTCGACCCTGTCGATCAGCTTGCGGCTGACCTCCAGCGCCAGGTCGTCCTTTGAATCGAAATGACCATAGAAACCGCCATGCGTCAGACCCGCCGCTTTCATGATGTCGGCAACGCCGACCCCGTCGAAACCGTTTTCGCGGAAAAGCACGCCGGCAACGCTCAGGATCTTTTCGCGGTTTTCGGCAAATTTTTCGCGGCTGACCCGCATTATCGTCTCCAGAAATAGTCGCTTGACAAAATATATGACGTCCATCATCAATACGCAAGAAATATGATGGCCATCATGTAAATCGATCCAGTATCTTCTCGAACCTGAATTCAAACGGAATCTTGCCCATGGTTTCCACAGCCCTCGCCTCCACCCTTGCCCGGCGCAACATCCATTACGGCTGGGTCGTCGTTGCCGCGACCTTTCTCACCATGCTGGTCACCGCCGGCGCCATGGGCGCACCCGGCGTTCTCATCAAGCCGCTGCAGGATGAGTTCGGCTGGGAGACCTCGCAGATTTCCTCGGCCCTTGCGATCCGCCTGATCCTTTTCGGTTTCATGGGTCCGTTCGCCGCCGCCTTCATGAATTATTTCGGCGTGCGCAAGGTCATTGTCTTCGCACTGGCGCTGATCGGCGCGGGCTTCGTCGGTTCGCTGTTCATGACGACGCTGTGGCAGTTGCTATTGCTCTGGGGCATTGTCGTCGGTTTCGGCACGGGATTGACGGCCATGGTGCTCGCCGCAACGGTCTCCAGCCGCTGGTTCACCAAGCATCGCGGCCTCGTCGTCGGCATGCTCTCGGCAAGCTCGGCCACCGGCCAGCTCGTCTTTCTGCCACTGATGGCGGAGCTGACGGAACGCTACGGCTGGCGCTCGACGGTGTTTTTCGTCTGCGCCATGATCATGGTTGCAGCGCTTGCCGTGCTTGCCTTCATGCGCGACCGCCCCGCCGACCTCAACCTGCCCTCCTTCGGTGAGACGCAGGTGACGCCGCCACCGGCAAGCACCTCCCTCGCCGCCGCGCTGATGACGCCGATCACTGTCCTCAAGGAAATCTCGAAGACCTCGACCTTCTGGATCCTCTTTGCCACCTTCTTCATTTGCGGTCTCAGCACCAACGGCCTGATCCAGACCCATTTCGTCACCCTCTGCGGCGATTTCGGCATCGTACCGGTGGCTGCCGCCAGTGTGCTGGCCGTCATGGGCATCTTCGATTTCTTCGGCACCATCGGTTCCGGCTGGCTGTCCGACCGCTTCGACAATCGTTGGCTGCTCTTCTGGTATTACGGCCTGCGCGGCCTGTCGCTGCTCTACCTGCCCTTCAGTGATTTCAGCTTTTACGGCCTCTCCATCTTCGCCGTCTTTTACGGCCTCGACTGGATTGCCACCGTGCCGCCGACCGTCAAGATCGCCGCCGACCGCTTCGGCCGCGAAAAGACCGGCCTCGTCTTCGGCTGGGTCTTTGCCGGACATCAGCTGGGAGCCGCCACCGCCGCCTATGGCGCCGGCCTCTCGCGCACCGAGCTGTCGAGCTACCTGCCGGCTTTCTTCGTCGCCGGCGCCTTTTGCCTGCTGGCCTCGATCCTGGCGATCACGCTGAAGAAGTCCAGCCTGAGCAGCCCGGCACCGGTCGCCGCCCATTGATATCAGACAGGATCCGGCCTCGAAGCGAGGCCGGATCTCTCTACCGGATCAGTCCGATAACTTCGCTTGCCCGTCTTGCGCGTCCGGGCGCTCGCATGTTAGACAGCCGCCCGTTCGTATCCGTTGCCCCATTGGCGGAATTGGTAGACGCGCTCGACTCAAAATCGAGTTTCGAAAGAAGTGCTGGTTCGACTCCGGCATGGGGCACCACCAAAATCTTCAAGATCTTTGTCGGATAGTTCAAGCAACGCAAGCGGACTGCGTCGTCTCGCGTGGATGATCTGGGAAACCCCCGCCCGTAATGTGAGAGAGCGGCGAGGACAATATCGTCGTCATAGAATTTCAAAGACTTCGTATTCGACACCGCCCGGACACCTGCCGCCCTTTGCGACCGCGACAATGCTGTTAAGCCACGCATGCGCAGGCGCCGCGGTCTCGAAATACGGTGTCGTGCGCAGATAATATTCGGAAGCGTCGACCGTTTCGCCGCGCACCAAACGCTCGTCGACGGCCTGTGACGCACGCCTGACGCCGCGATAGGTCATGAGGACGAGCCCCCCGTCATCGGCGACGAGGAGAAGCCTGACATCTTGCTGAAATGTGCCGTCGGCACGAGCGAGCAGGAGATCCGAACCGATCAGTGGCGACACTTCTCCTTTCAGGCGCTCCCCTTGGAAATGTCCGCCCGAGACGGGAAAAATGCGCCGGCCGCCGGCTGGCGTCTGCCCAAGCTCCAGCGTCGGATGAAGCGCGATGAAGAGTGTAAACAGGTGCTGAGATTGCAGGGACACAGTAGATCTCCTATTTTGGGCTGCCCCCAAAATTGCACCAGAGCGTTCCGCCTTCAAAACGCGCTTTGCTTGTCGTCACCGCAAGATAAATTGATCGTGAAGGGAAGCTGATCATGCGACCGTCATTGGAGTCTCTGCGCGTATTGGAAGCCTGTGTCTCGGCCGGCAGCTTCGCGCGCGCAGCCGAACGCTTGTTTCTGACGCCGGCGGCGGTCAGCCTTCGTATTCGCACTCTGGAGGCTGAGCTCGGTCAGCCGCTATTTATCCGCGCCGGTCGGCGAGTGGTCCCGACGGCCGCCGCCTCCGTTCTGGCAAACCGGGTCCGGGAGGCATTGACCGGGATCGGTGAGGCGCTCGCAGAATTTCAGGCTGCGACGCCGCCACTCAGGCTCACGGCGCCGCCGACCTTTGCGTCGCGCTGGCTTGCACCGCGTCTGGCGCGCTATCCTGCGCCAGAAGCTTCCGTCATCGAGGTCGACGTCTCGGCGGAAATACGTGACACGGGCGCATTCGACGTCGCCATAAGGACGGGTCGCGGCGGATGGGCCGGGCTGGAAGAATATCGGCTCGCTCCCGTAGAAGTGACGCCGATGCTGTCGCCTTCCCTGCTTGGAACGCGGAAACTTGCCGCGCCGCAGGCGCTGGCTGACTTCGCGCTTCTGCCGCACCCTGATTGGCAGCAATGGTTTAAGGAGGCTCAATGCGCGACCCCGCAGGCTTTGCGCTTTTTGGCGGTCGATTACCCCACGCACGAGTTGGATGCCAATGCGGCGCTGGCAGGCGTGGGTGTGGCGCTGTTGTCGCCGTCGCTGTTTCGGCCGCTTTTGACCGAGGGCCGGTTGATCGCGCCGTTCCCCTACGTGCTGAGCGGGCCAGCCTGGCATTTTGCGCTCATCCGCTCCAATGACGCGCGCGAGGCGCCGCGGCAGCTCTGCGCATGGCTTTGCGAGCAGGCGCGTGAAGTCGCATAATTCCGAACCAAAGACACTGTGATGGCTTGGGCGAGATGATGGGCGCGGCCGCGCGCTAGCGAAAGACGACACTGCATCACCGCATCGACCGCCGCCCGTACCCGATAGAATTATTGGCCAAGGTCGCTTTGGCGGCGATCTCAAGTCTCTCCCGAAAGTCGGATATGAGGCCGTCATATCCCGTTAGGCTGGGAGGCTTGTGAAAATACTCAGCGCCTAAGCGGAGCTTACTTGTTTTTCAGCAGCCACATCTTGCCGGCCATCGTGATGCCGTAGACGTCTTTTGTTGCGTCGTCATCCAGATGCCGCCGCTCCAGAAAACCCGGCTCCTTCAACTCGCCCAGCGTCTTTGCAGTGACCGATTTTATTTTCTGAGGCCGCTCTTTCCACCGGTCAGTTTTTGCATAAGTCACCGTCGCGTTCTCGTGCGTCCATTTATTGGCTGGCTGAGGATAAAGGTCTCCATCCCTGGCGAGTTTAAGTGCGGCGATCTGGGACGGCGTAAGCTCAATCATACTAAAAGATCCTGTGCGGGCGGTGCTTGCGCTGGGAACGCGCTGTTACCAAAGGCGTGCTCATAACACCGACAGACGACTTTCACCACTGCATTGAAATATTCGTGCCACAAAAGGCGAAAACCCGGCTCGTCGGAACCGGGCTTCGTCCTTATCGCACATTTTTTCGTTAATTGCAGCGCCGGACCGTCTTGGTGACCTCGCCTTCGTCGGTCTGTCGGGTGACGCTCCTGGTTTCGCAGCCGTTATCGCGATAGCGGCGGTGCTCACGTTCGCGCACGGCACCGAAAGTGACGCCACGCTCGCTGATGGTGATGCCGGGTCGTACCCGCTCGTGACGATAGCCGTCGTCATAGGAACGCTCCCTGACATAGACGCTGTCGGCAAGAACAGGCGCAGCAAACGAGCAGACGGCAAGGGCCGCCACAGTACAGTTCAAGATCATCTTTCGCATGTCGTTCTCCTTTCTTGATGAAAGGGCAACGAGGCAAGACACAAGTGGTTCCAACATCGGTGACGGCCCGACCGTGCCGCGAACGAGGGCCGTGCCTACAACGCAACGCCTCTTTTTAGACCTGAGAAGGGCGCTTTAACATTTGGAATTTCAGCATTATTCTATCCTACCCGCCAAAATGAGAGCGAAGGGCCCCGAACAGTAGCCGGTCATCCAAATCAACTGTTTAATTTTGCTTGCGCTTCGTCCAAAGTGGCCGCCGCTATTACCAGAGAGGGCGGACGTGCATCAGGAAGTAGGACTTATCGCGACGGTCGCCGTCAGTTTCGTTTTCGCGGCGGTCCTGGGCTATGCCGCCGACCGGCTTCGGCTGCCGCCACTTGTCGGTTACCTGATGGCGGGCATCCTGATGGGGCCGTTCACGCCGGGCTTTGTCGCCGATACCGCCCTTGCCAGCCAGCTCGCCGAGATGGGCGTCATTCTTCTGATGTTTGGCGTCGGCCTGCATTTTTCCGCCTCCGACCTGCTTGCCGTGCGCGGCATCGCCGTGCCTGGCGCAATCGGGCGGATTATCCTCGCCACCCTGTTGGGCATCGGCCTTTGCAAACTCTGGGGCTGGAGCCTCGGCGCCGGCATCGTCCTCGGCCTCAGCCTCTCGGTGGCGAGCACCGTCGTGCTCCTGAAGGCGCTGGAGGAGCGCAATCTCGTCAACGCGGCAAGCGGACGCGTCGCCGTCGGCTGGCTGATCGTCGAGGATCTGGTAATGGTGCTGGCGCTGGTGCTGCTGCCGGCGCTGGCAGAGCTTCTGGGTGGTAACGCCGCCGATACGACCAATCACGGCCTCGGCGACCTGCCACTGATGCTGACGATCGGGCTGACGCTGCTGAAGGTGGCGGCCTTCGCCGCCATGGCGATCTTCCTCGGGCCTCGCATCGTGCCCTGGCTGCTGACGATGATAGCCCGTACCGGCTCGCGCGAACTCTTTACGCTGACGGTGCTGGCGATCGCACTCGGCATCGCCTTCGGTTCGGCGGCGATCTTCGGCGTCTCCTTTGCGCTCGGCGCATTTTTCGCCGGTGTTGTCATGAGCGAATCCCAGCTCAGCCACAGGGCGGCGGCCGACTCGCTGCCGTTGCAGAATGCCTTCTCCGTGCTGTTCTTCGTCTCCGTCGGCATGCTTTTCGATCCCTCGATCCTGGTGCGCCAGCCGCTGGCCGTGATCGGCGCACTGGCGCTCGTGATCCTGGGCAAGGGCATCATCACCTTCCTCATTGTCATCCTGCTCAGATATCCGATCAGCATGGGGCTGACATTGGCAGGCGGCCTTGCCCAGATCGGCGAGTTTTCCTTCATCCTCGCCGGTCTCGGCGTCTCACTCGGGCTCCTGCCGCATGAGGGCCAGGATCTGATCCTGGCTGCCGCGATCCTGTCGATCACGCTCAACCCAATCGTGATCTTCGCGACCGACGGCCTGAAGAAATACATCCATTCGAAATGGCCCTCCCTCTGGGAAAGCTACGGCAGGAGCAGGCAGAAGGCGCTCGGCAAAGAACTGGAAAAGATCAGGGCGCTCGGCGAAGAGCGCGAGCGCCAGCATCAACTGAAGATGCAGCAGCTGATCGAGACGTTCCCGCTGTTCTCCGAGGTCGACGAGGACGCGCAGGAGGAGCTGCTGCTGCTCTTCAAGGCGAAATCCGCACCGCCCGGCGAACGCGTCATCCGCCGCAGCGACCGGGGCGATAGCATGTATTTCATCTCCTCCGGCGCGGTGGAAGTGCGGCTCGCCAGTGGCGCGATCCGCCTGGAGCCAGGCGCCTTTTTCGGGGAAATGGCGCTACTGACCGGCGGACGGCGCACAGCCGACGTCATCGCCGTCGACTTCTGCCAGTTCGAGGTGCTCGAACGGCGCGACTTCAATATGTTCATGTCGCACCATCCACATCTGCGCGCAGCGGTTAGCGAAATGGCCCAGAAGCGAACGGAAATGAACGTCCTGCGTCAGCAATGGGAAAAGTCGATGGACCTGTCCTGACACAACATCACTCCTTTCAGCGGCAATCACGCTACCGTGATTGCTTCAGCCCGCCGGCCAATAGCCATCGGAGCGGAAATCCTCGGGGATCGGATCGAGCCGCGACAATGTCTCGGCTGCGAAATCGATCTGCAGCGACAAGTATTTAAGAGATGCCAGCATCGGCACGCCGGTCGCGAATTCCCGGATGCGGGACAGATGATAACCGCTCTCGCTGATCCGTCGCGCAGCCTCCCGGCGCACGTCGTCTTTGCTTGGTCCGCGCCGCTCTTCGGACCAGTCATCCATTTGCGCCGCCTGCCCAAGGCCGCCTTCAATCACTTTGAACATTCTCTTGCCACCCTGCACGTCGACCCCAATTAGCTTGCCGCAGAATGGCCGATTCGCAATCCCGTGAAATCTTGGGAGAGGCGCCGATACCCCGCATCACGAAAATTTTTGGACGGCGGTGGCAGGAAGGACACGGGCGAGCATTTACAGCGCCGCGCACGGCCCCTAAAGCTCTTTTGCACTGCAACAGGAAGGAAACGGAATGCTCCGCAGACTTTACGACTGGACCATGTCTTTGGCCTCGCGCAAATCGGCCGAAGTCTGGCTCGCCGTCATCGCCTTCGTCGAAAGCTCCGTCTTTCTCGTCCCCGCCGATGTACTCTTTCTGCCGATGGCGCTTGCCAAGCCGGAACGCTCCTATCGCTATGCGCTGATTGCAACCGTCGCCTCCGTGCTCGGCGGCATCGCCGGCTGGGCGCTCGGCTATTACGCCTATGAGACGGTGGCGCGGCCGATCCTGGAATTCTACGGCAAGTTCGAAGCCTTCGAGCAGATGAAGGCCTATGTCACCTACGAGTGGATCCTGCTGCTGCTCGTCACCTCGGGTCTTGCGCATCTGCCGCCGATCAAGATCGTCACCATCCTGTCCGGCGTCATCCACGTCAATCTGGGGCTTTTCATCGTCTCGGCGATCGTCGCGCGCGGCGCGCGTTTCCTCTTCCTCGCCTGGCTGCTGCGCCGCTACGGCGAGCCGATCCGAGATTTCATCGAAAAGCGGCTCGGCCAGATCGTCGGTATCGGTGCCGCCGCCGTGATCGTGTTATATCCCGCCTACCGCTATCTCGCTCACTAGGCGAGAATGATTTTTAGCCGAATAGGCCTGAAATCTGATTTCGCATCTCATGCACTACCAACGTCGCGGAGTTCCGCCATGACTGCCACTTCCTCGCCGCTCGCCCGCCCCGGCTTTATCTATTCCCTGTTGCTCGCCATCGGCATGGCGGCGGCGGTCGGCACCGCGCTCGGCTTCCAGTATATCGGCGGCTATATTCCCTGCGCGCTCTGCCTGTTGCAGCGCCAGCCCTATTATTACGCCATCCCGATTGCGATCCTGGCCGCGATATCCGAGCTCGTCGGCCTGCCGAACTGGATCACCCGGGCGCTGATTCTCGCGGCCGGCATGCTGATGCTGGTGACGGCAGGCATGGGTGTTTATCACGCCGGCGTCGAATGGCACTTCTGGCCGGGCCCGGCCACCTGCTCGACGACGGCAAGCAGCATGACGACCAATGCCGGCGATCTGCTTGGTGAACTCAACACCATCAAGGGCCCGTCCTGCACCGATGCGGCGCTGCGGGTGCTCGGCCTGTCTTTTGCGGGCTGGAATGTGATTGCCGGAATCCTGCTCGCCGCCTTCGCCTTTGTCGGCGTTCGCAAGGCGGCCTCGTAAAATTGTCCAGCAATTCAAAGCGCTGCAGCGTCCGCTGCGCGTCTGAAAGGACGCGCAACGCGTAGGCCGTTCGATCAGGGCTGCAGTTCGGTATCCCAGTAGAGATAGTCGAGCCAGCTTTCATGCAGATAGTTCGGCGGGAACAGCCGGCCGTTATTGTGCAGATCCTGCACCGTCGGCTGATAGGGCTTCTGCGCCGGGAACATGCCTGCCTGCTTCGGAAGCTTGCTGCCCTTGCGCAGATTGCAGGGCGAGCAGGCTGCCACGACATTTTCCCAGGTGGTCTCGCCGCCATGGGCGCGCGGGGTGACGTGGTCGAAGGTCAGGTCGTCATGGGCGCCGCAATACTGGCACTCGAACCGGTCGCGCAGGAACACGTTGAACCGGGTGAAAGCGGGATTGCGGGACGGCTGAACGTAAGTCTTCAGGCACACGACACTCGGAAGACGCATCGAAAAGCTCGGCGAAGAAACCGAATGTTCATATTCTGCTATGATGTTCACACGGTCGAGAAATACCGCCTTGATCGCGTCCTGCCAGGACCACAACGACAAGGGGTAATAACTCAGCGGCCGGTAGTCAGCGTTCAGGACGAGCGCCGGCAGGGCCTGTGGGGAGACTGCAATCGTCAAGGGACTCTCCTGATCGATTCGGCATCTGCACCTGTATATTAGGCCGGTTGTTACAGGATTGTGAAGTCCAATAAATTCAGAGGATAAAGGCAATTTGAAGAGTGTTGCCGATCAGCCGATCGGCACCATGTCACGGCGCATCTTCGTGGCGTAGTAGGCCCAGAAAAGTCGTGCCGCCACCGAGCGCCACGGCGACCAGACTTCCGAAAGCTCAGCAAGCGCCTTCGCCTGCGGCCGTGCTGCAAGACCGAATGCCGCCCCGACGGCATTCTGCAGCGCGACATCGCCGGCCGGGAAAACATCGGCATGGCCGCCGCAAAACATCAGATAGACCTCTGCCGTCCACGGTCCGACGCCCTTCAACGCCGTCAGTTCGCCAAGCGCCTCGCCCGGCGGTTTCAGGCAGAGCCCGGAGAGATCGAGACGGCCGGAGGCGACCGCTTCGGCGATCCGCGACAGCGTCTCGGCCTTGGCGCGCGACAGGCCGAATTCGCGCCATGCCTCGGCGTGAAGCAGTGCGTAACCTTCGGCCGTCAGCGAACCGTCCGCCGGCAGCATGCGCCGCCAGATCGCGTCGGCGCTGGCGCGCGACACCATCTGCGAGACGATGATATGGGCAAGGCCGGCAAAGCCGGGCTCGCGCAATCGCAGCGGAATGGGCCCGGCCTCCGCGACGATCGGCGCAAGGCGCGGATCGAGGCGAAGCAACGCTTCGAGCCCCTGCCTGACATCGTCGTCGTTGCGGATGATCTGCACTTTGCCTCGCAGTGGTTCAAAAACCGAATCCATGGCAGAAGAAAGCATGACCACGAGTGAGCGTCAAAAACCCGTCTTTCGTTTTGCGCCGAGCCCCAACGGACCGCTGCATCTCGGACATGCCCTCTCGGCCCTGCTGAACCACGACATGGCGGAGGCCGAACAAGGCCGCCTGCTGCTGCGCATCGAGGATATCGACCAGGCGCGCTGCACACCTGAGTTCGAGGCCGGCATTCATAGGGATCTCGAATGGCTTGATATCAGCTGGGAGAGCCCGGTGCGGCGCCAGTCGGAACATTTCCCCGAATATCAGGCGGCGTTGCACACGCTGATCGAGCGCGGGCTGGTCTATCCGGCCTTTCTGACGCGCGGCGAGGTGAAGGCGCGCATCGTTGCCTACGAGGCAGCGGGTGATCCCTGGCCGCGCGATCCCGACGGCACTCCGCATTATCCCGCAATTGATCGCGAGCGTCCGGCAGACGAATGGCGGGACATGCTGACCTCGGGGAAGAAACATGCCTGGCGGCTCGATATGCGCAAAGCGCTCGACCTGATCGGCGAGCTGCTGTTCTGGACGGAAACCGGCGACGGCAGGACAGGTGAGATCGCCGCCGAGCCCGACGTCTGGGGCGACGTCATCCTGTCGCGCTCGGATGCGCCATCGAGCTATCATCTGTCGGTGGTCATCGACGATGCGCTGCAGCGCGTGACCCACGTCGTGCGTGGGCTCGACCTCTTCCACGCGACATCGGTGCACCGCCTGTTGCAGGTGCTGCTCGGCCTGCCGCAGCCGGTCTATCACCATCATCGTCTCGTTCTCGACGCCGACGGCCGCAAGCTTTCGAAAAGCCAAGGCGACAGCGGGCTTGGCGAATTGCGTGCCCGGGGCATGTCAGGGGCGGATGTTCGCCGCCTTGTCGGGCTCTGATTGCCTTTCGACACGCTCTCTGCCGACGATCGAAAGCGTGTGGGAGAACATCCGGAAGACGCGGAACTTGATCAGCGCCGCATTGATCTCCGCGCCGATGATGAAGATGACGCCGACCATGTAGAGGAAGATCAGCACGATCATGACAGAGGCGAGACCGGCATAGGTTGCCGTATAGTTGGCGAAGGTCGCCAGGTAATAGGCAAAGATCAGCGCGCCGGCGAGCCAGAGAAGCAGCGTCAGCAAGACGCCGGGAATGACGTCGAAGACCCGTCGCTTGCCGGCCGGCAGCCAGAGATGCATGACCAGCAGTCCGACCGTCAGAACCACCAGCGTGCCATAGATGCGCCAGCTGAAGACGATATCGAGCGTATCGGCAAACAGCGGAAACCACTTCCTGGAATAATCGAGCGCCAGCGGCAGGGCGACGAGCAGAATGCTGATCGCCGTGAAGATGATGACTGCGATCAGCACGTAGCCCAGGCTGGCGAGACGCGTGAAATACCAGGGCCGCGTTTCCTGCACCCGGTAGGCGCGATTGAGCGAGATGCGCAGCGCCTCGACGCCGTTCGAGGCGAAATAGGCGGCCGCCAGCACCGAGATCGTCAGCAGCCCGCCGCGCGGAATGGTCAGCACCTGCAGCACCTGGTCGGCAAGCGGCTTGGCGATCGCCTCGGGCCAGGTGTCGAAGATCAGGTGGATGGCGGTCGAGGAAAACTGATCGGCGCCGAGGAAGCTTGCAAGCGCCGTGCCGAAGATCAGGAAGGGAAAAACCGCAAGCAGGCTCGACAGCGCCACGTGACTTGCCATGGCGAAGCCGTCGTCCTCGACCATGTGACAGATCGCGTCATAGATCACGTCGTAGATCGTGCGCAGCACCTTCAGCATTCCGTCTCCGGCTTTCCAGATTGTATCCTCTGGCCGAATATGGGAAACGAGTCCCATTTTGTACAGGAATCATTCCATGGCGGAGCAGCGCACCATCGTCGTGACCGGATGTTCGTCCGGTATTGGCGCTCATTGCGCACGGGCGCTGAAAGCCGATGGTTGGCGTGTCTTCGCGACGGTGCGCAAGCCGGACGATCTCAAGGGGTTGGAAGCGGAAGGCATCGAAGCCTTCCTGATGGACTATGCCAGGACCGAGACGATTTCCGACCTGGTCGGCGCAGTTCTGGAACGCAGCGGCGGTCGTATCGACGCGCTCTTCAATAACGGCGCCTACGGCCAGCCGGGCGCCGTCGAGGATCTATCGACGGCAACGCTGCGCGCGCAGTTCGAGGCGAATTTCTTCGGCTGGCACGAGCTGACGCGGCAGATCATTCCGCTGATGCGCAAACGCGGAGAGGGGAGGATAGTGCAATGTTCGTCGATCCTCGGCATTGCCCCCTATCGCTTTCGCGGCGCCTACACAGCTTCCAAATTCGCGCTGGAAGGTCTCAGCATCACCCTGCGCATGGAGCTGCAGGGCAGCGGCATCCATGTCAGCCTGATCGAGCCGGGACCGATCGCCACGCGGTTCACCGCCAATGCGCTCGCCAAGATCAAGGAGCATATCGATCTCGAGAATTCGCCGCACGCGGTCGATTACACCAGACAACTGGCGAGACTCGACGGATCGGGGCCGGTCAACCGCCATAAGCTCGGCCCGGAAGCGGTCTATTCCGTGTTGAAACACGCATTGAACTCGAAAAATCCGAGGCCACATTATCCTGTAACGACTCCGGCTAAGCAGGGCATGTTCCTGAAGCGGCTGCTTCCGGCAGACCTCTTCTATCGCCTGATGCGCTGGACGGACTGACTGAGAAAGCAGAACGCTATGTCCACGGTCACCTATATCCTCGCAATCATCGTCATGGGCGTCGTCGCCCTCGTCCTGATCCGCGGTCTCTTCAACATGATGAAGGGCGGCGATGCCAACCGTTCCAACAAACTGATGCAGCTTCGTGTGCTGTTGCAGGCGATCGCCGTCGTCCTGATCATGCTGACGCTCTGGCTGACCGGCGGCGGCCGCCCGACCTGACCGGACTTCAAGGGGGAAACCATGGTCAAGCTCAACAAGATCTACACGAAAACAGGCGATGACGGCACGACCGGGCTGGTTTCCGGCCCGCGCCGGCGAAAAGACGATCTGCGCGTCGAGGCCTACGGCACGATCGATGAGGCCAATTCCGCGATCGGCCTGGCGCGGCTGCACACGGCCGGCTTGCCCGAACTCGATGCCATGCTGATGTCGATCCAGAACGATCTCTTCGATCTCGGCGCCGATCTCGCCACCCCTGACACCGGTGAGCCACCGACCTACGAGCCGCTACGGATCGCCGAGACGCAGGTCGACCGCGTCGAGCACGATATCGACCGGCTGAACGCCGGGCTGGAGCCGCTGAAATCCTTCATCCTGCCAGGCGGCACCCCGGCTGCCGCCCATCTGCATCTTGCCCGCACGATTGCGCGGCGCGCCGAGCGTTTGATGGTCGCGCTTACCCGCACCGACGGCGAAATCGTCGGCGAGCCGGCGATGAAATACGTCAACCGCCTCTCCGATTTCCTCTTCGTCGCCGCGCGTCATGCAAATGACCAGGGCCATGCGGATGTACTTTGGGTTCCGGGAAAAAACAGATAGGCTTGCCGCGTTCACGATCGCCGGGGGGCCTTTATGTTCATACCACTTCACGATGCCAATACGCTGAAATATATCAAGGTTCAGTGGGTGACGCTCACACTGATCGCGCTGAATATCGCGGTCTGGCTTTTGACCAGCCTGGAGAGCGAACAGGCAGCCCAGGCGACGACCGTCGGGCTCGGCTACATCCCGGCGATTGCCTTCGGCCATGCGATGCTGGCGCAGGGACTCGAAATCGTGCCGGAACCGCTGACCTACCTCACCTATGCTTTCGTCCACACCGGCTTCTGGCATCTGGCCGGCAACATGATCTTCCTCTGGGTCTTCGGCGACAATGTCGAGGATGCGATGGGACATCTGCGCTTCCTGATTTTCTATCTCGTTTGCGCCGCCGCCGGCGCGCTTTGCCACGGCCTACTGACCATGACCTCGGAAGCGCCGCTGGTCGGCGCATCGGGGGCGGTCTCCGGCGTCGTTGCCGCCTATGTCTTGCTGCATCCACGCGTCAGGGTCTGGGTGCTGGTGTTTTTCCGTGTGCCGTTGCCCCTGCCGGCCTTCGTGCCGCTGCTTTTGTGGATAGGACAGCAATTCTTCATGCTGGCGATCGCACCTGACGGCGACGTTTCCTGGGGCGCGCATGTCGGCGGTATCCTTGCCGGAGCTTTCCTGATCCTCGTGTTGCGCCGGCCTGGTGTGCCGCTCTTCGACCGGCAGATCGTCACGCCCCGCGCCGTCAGAAACGACCCAGGCGCCGGCCCGGCCATCGCAGCCGGCACGGACGGGCGGACGGCACAGCGATTTCCCTGGGGCCGTCGCTGACGACAATATTGACGTGAACGTAAACGTCCATATATTGCCGAGGCAAATTGCCTGTCGGCGTCATGGAAGCGTTGAAATTGGAGGAAAAACGCGTATCCATGTCGCCATTCGACAATCGGAGCGGCGCCCAAGCGCGCATTTTCTAAAAAGCCTCTGAAGCCAGTTTCTCCTGAAGGAAGGACCCCATGAAGATACTCGTCCCAGTCAAACGGGTTGTCGACTACAACGTGAAGATCCGGGTGAAGCCGGATGGCACGGGTGTCGAGCTTGCCAATGTGAAGATGTCGATGAACCCGTTCGACGAGATCTCGGTGGAAGAGGCGCTGCGGCTGAAGGAAGCCGGCAAGGCCGAGGAAGTGGTCGTGGTGTCGATCGGTCCTGCCAAGGCCGAGGAAACGTTGCGGACAGCACTTGCCATGGGTGCTGACCGGGCGATCCTGGTTGAGACCGACGATCAAGTCGAGCCGCTCACTGTCGCCAAGATCCTCAAGGCTGTGGCCGATGTCGAACAGCCCGGCCTGATCATCGTCGGCAAGCAGGCGATCGATGACGACAGCAACCAGACCGGCCAGATGCTGGCAGCACTGATGGGAACGGCCCAGGCCACTTTCGCCTCGAAGATCGAGATCGGTGACGGCAAGGCTCAGGTGACCCGTGAAGTCGATGGCGGCCTGCAGACGATCGAGATCAAGCTGCCGGCGGTCGTCACCACGGATCTGCGCTTGAACGAACCGCGTTATGCCTCGCTGCCGAATATCATGAAGGCGAAGAAGAAGCCGCTCGACAAGAAGAGCCCTGATGATTTCGGCATCTCGACCACGCCGCGCCTCAAGGTCTTGAAGACCGAGGAGCCGTCGGGCCGCAAGGCCGGCGTCAAGGTCAAGTCGGTCGCCGAACTCATCGACAAGCTCAAAAACGAAGCCGGCGTGCTGTAATCAGGTTGGAACAGGAACCATCATCATGACCATTCTTCTTCTGGCTGACCACGACAATGCAAGCCTGTCCGACCAGACCGCCAAGACGCTGACGGCTGCCGCAAAGATCGGCGGCGATATCCACATTCTCGTCGCCGGCAAGGCTGCCAAGCCTGCTGCCGATGCCGCAGCCAAGCTTGCCGGCGTCTCCAAGGTGCTGCTGGCCGAAAGCGACGAACTGGCCAACAATCTGGCCGAGCCGCTGGCTGACCTGATCGTCTCGCTCTCAGCCAGCTACGACACGATCATCTCGGCCGCCACCTCGGTCGGCAAGAATGTGCTGCCGCGGGTGGCAGCCCTGCTCGATGTCGCCCAGGTCTCCGAGATCATCGAGGTGATCTCTGCAGACACCTTCAAGCGGCCGATCTATGCCGGCAATGCCATCCAGACGGTGCAGGCGACCGATGCCAAAAAGGTGATCACCGTGCGCACCGCATCCTTTGCCTCTTCGCCGGAAGGTGGTTCGGCCACCGTCGAGGCGATCCCGGCGGTTTCCGATCCGGGGCTGTCGACCTTCGTCCGGGACGCGCTGTCGGCCTCCGACCGTCCGGAACTGACGTCTGCGAAGATCATCATCTCCGGCGGCCGGGCGCTCGGCTCTGCCGAGAAGTTCAGGGAGGTCATCCTGCCGCTCGCCGACAAGCTCGGTGCTGCCGTCGGTGCATCCCGTGCGGCTGTCGACGCCGGTTATGCCCCCAACGACTGGCAGGTCGGCCAGACCGGCAAGGTGGTGGCGCCGCAGCTCTATATCGCCTGCGGCATTTCAGGCGCCATCCAGCATCTGGCCGGCATGAAGGATTCGAAGGTCATCGTCGCCATCAACAAGGACGAGGAGGCGCCGATCTTCCAGGTCGCCGACTACGGATTGGTCGCCGATCTCTTCGACGCCCTGCCGGAATTGCAAAAGGCGCTGTGACCGCGCCAAATGCTTTTCTTTCGCACTTGCGAATGACTGGAAAATTATCTTTTATCGGGCTACTACTGCTGCCGGGCGATCCTTCGTCCGGCAGTATTGCTAGAAAGATGCGGCGGCGCGGGGGCGAATGCCGTGCGGGGGTTTGGAGATGAATGCGGTGTTGAAGAATATTGGTATTATCGGTGCCGGTCAGATGGGCTGCGGCATCGCGCATGTTTCGGCCGCCGCAGGTTACAGGGTTCACATCTACGATCTCTCGCAGGACCGCATCGAATCTGGCCTTGCCACCATCAACGGCAACCTGGCCCGCCTGGTGACGAACGGCAAGATGACCGAAGAGGAGCGCAAGTCGACCTTGTCGCTCATCACAGGCTCGTCCGATGTCAATGATCTCGCCCCCTCCGATCTCGTCATCGAGGCCGCCACCGAGGATGAAACGGTCAAGCGCAAGATCTATACGCAGGTCTGTCCGGTCCTGAAGCCGGAAGCACTGCTTGCCACCAACACCTCTTCCCTGTCTATCACCCGGCTTGCTGCCGCCACCGACCGCCCCGAGCGCTTCATGGGCATACATTTCATGAACCCGGTGCCGGTGATGAAGCTGGTCGAACTGGTGCGCGGCATCGCGACCGACGAGAAGACCTTTTCCGCCGCCAAGGAATTCGTCGGAACTCTGGAAAAGACCATCACCGTCGCCGAGGATTTCCCTGCCTTCATCGTCAACCGCATCCTGCTGCCGATGATCAACGAAGCGATCTACACGCTCTATGAAGGCGTCGGCACGGTCGACGCCATCGATACGGCGATGAAGCTCGGCGCCAACCACCCGATGGGACCGCTGCAGCTTGCCGATTTCATCGGCCTCGACACCTGCCTCTCGATCATGCAGGTGCTGCATGACGGCCTGGCGGATTCGAAATATCGTCCCTGCCCGCTGCTGGTAAAATATGTCGAAGCCGGCTGGCTCGGACGCAAGTCCGGCCGCGGCTTCTATGACTATCGTGGCGAAGTGCCGGTCCCGACGCGGTAAGCGGCCATCACCTGAAAGGGCGAATAGACCGAGCGCCCGCTAAATGCTTTCCTTGCCGGGAACGGGAGGAAACGCCATGTCGACCGAAACACCCATGTTCCTGCTGCAATGCTGCGTCCTTATCGGAATCGCCGGCGTCTTTCTCATGAGAGGAGATGGGGACTCCTGATCAACGTCGTTACGACCCGATCGCACCCTTGATTAGCGCCTTCGCGTCTTCGCTATCCCACGCGGCCGGGCCGTTCATGGCGGAGATCAGGCAGCCCTTGTCGTTGAGCAGCAGCGTCACCGGAAGGCCGAAGGCAAGGCCTTCCTTCTTCAGGCTGTTGAACACGCCGATCGTATTGTCGCGGTAGAGCTGCAGCGCATCGACGCCGGTTTCAGTCAGGAACGTCTTCGGCTTCTCATCGTCGCCGGTGTCGATATTGACCGGCACGACCTGGAACCTGTCGCTACCCATCTCCTTTTCGAGTGCGTTCAGCGCCGGCATTTCCTCGCGGCAGGGCACGCACCAGGTGGCCCAGAGATTGAGAAGCACGGTCTTGCCGGCGAAATGATCGAGCGTCAGCGGCTTGCCATCCGGCCCGTTGAAGGAAACCGCCGTCAGCTTGCGCGGCTCAGTGGCGGCAACCATGGCGGCCACCTGCCCCTTCATGAGCGGTGCCAGATTGGCAGCACGCTCCTTCGCCAGCGAGCATTCGGCCGAAGCGCTGCTGCCGATCCCATTGCCAATCCCCTTCTCCTTCACGTATACCGCTGCCGCACCTGCAACGACACCTGCGACGGCGGCGATTGCGATCAATTTTCCGGACGGCAGGCCGAAGGGTTTTTTCGTCGTCATTTCATTCTCCAGGACGGGCATCTTCCATGGCCGAGAACAACACGGACACCAAATCCTCCAACCAGATGTGGGGTGGGCGCTTCGCCTCCGGCCCGGACGCGATCATGGAGGAGATAAATGCCTCGATCGGTTTCGACAAGAAGCTATTCGCCCAGGACATCCGTGGTTCGATCGCCCACGCGACCATGCTTGCCCATCAGGCGATCATTTCATCAGACGATAAGGACAAGATCGTTCACGGGCTAAACACGATCCTGTCAGAAATCGAAAGCGGCAATTTCGAATTCTCGCGTCAGCTCGAAGACATCCACATGAATGTCGAGGCACGCCTGGCGACGCTGATCGGACCGGCCGCCGGCCGCCTGCACACCGCCCGCTCGCGCAATGATCAGGTGGCGCTCGACTTCCGCCTCTGGGTGAAGGAAGAGCTGCAGAAGACCGAGCAGATGCTGACCGGCCTGATCGCGGCCTTCCTCGACCGCGCCGAAGAACATGCCGAAAGCGTCATGCCGGGCTTCACCCATCTGCAGACCGCCCAGCCCGTTACCTTCGGCCATCACTGCATGGCCTATGTCGAAATGTTCGGCCGCGATCGCTCGCGCGTGCGCCACGCCATCGAGCATCTGGATGAAAGCCCCATCGGCGCCGCAGCCCTTGCCGGCACCGGCTATCCGATCGACCGCCACATGACAGCCAAGGCGCTCGGTTTCCGCGAGCCGACCCGCAACTCCATCGATACGGTCTCCGACCGCGATTTCGCCATCGAATTCCTGTCAATCGCGGCGATTGCGGGCATGCACCTGTCGCGTCTGGCAGAAGAGATCGTCATTTGGTCGACCCCGCAATTCGGATTCGTGCGTCTCTCCGACGCCTTCTCGACCGGCTCATCGATCATGCCGCAGAAGAAGAATCCGGATGCCGCTGAACTGGTGCGCGCCAAGACCGGCCGCATCAACGGCTCGCTGGTGGCGCTGTTGACGATCATGAAGGGTCTGCCGCTCGCCTATTCCAAGGACATGCAGGAAGACAAGGAACAGGTCTTCGACGCAGCCGAGAGCCTGGAACTGGCAATCGCTGCCATGACCGGCATGGTGCGCGACATGACCATCAACACCGCGCGCATGAAGGCGGCGGCCGGCTCCGGCTATTCGACGGCGACCGATCTTGCCGACTGGCTGGTGCGCGAAGCCGGCCTCCCCTTCCGCGATGCCCATCACGTGACCGGCCGCGCCGTAGCACTCGCCGAAAGCAAGGGCTGCGACCTTGCCGAACTTCCGCTTTCCGATCTGCAGGCGATCCACCCCGACATCACCGACAAGGTCTACGACGTGCTGACCGTCGAGGCCTCGGTCGCCAGCCGCAAGAGCTTCGGCGGCACGGCGCCGTCCGAAGTGCGCAGGCAGATCGCCTTCTGGCGCGCCCGCAACTAAGAGATATCAGGCGTGGCGAAGAGCCGCCACACCCTTCCTGCAGGTGGAAAGACCGTCCAACAATCAGGGTGCACAAGGCGGATAAACTTCGCTATGAAGATGTCCATCATTCGATATGAATGATGCCAGCACATGCCGCAGAAGAGGATATCCATGAAGAGCTTGCCGCATCTCATCCGCCTGACGGCGGTTCTCGCCGTCATCGGCCTTGCCGTTGCCGGATGCGGGCGCAAGGGCGACCTCGATCCGCCGAGTGCTGCGGCAACCAAGGAAGGCGACGTTTCCAAGCCGACGAAACAGCCGGGAACTGTCGACAAGCCCTTCCTTCTCGATCCCCTTCTTTAAGGCATAAGCCCGTGAACCATTTCGAGTACCGTGACGGCGTCCTTCATGCCGAGAACGTTCCCGTTCCCGAGATCGCCAAGGCGGTCGGCACACCTTTCTACGTCTATTCCACCGCGACGCTGGAACGCCACTACCGCGTCTTTTCGGAAGCCTTCGCCGACATGGACTCCATGGTCTGTTATGCGATGAAGGCGAATTCGAACCAGGCGGTGCTGAAGACGCTGGGCCGCCTCGGCGCCGGCATCGATGTCGTCTCGGAAGGCGAGCTGCGCCGCGCGCTTGCCGCCGATATTCCGGCGAGCCGCATCATGTTCTCAGGTGTCGGTAAGACGCCGTCCGAGATGGATTTTGCGCTTGAGGCCGGCATCTACTGCTTCAACGTCGAATCCGAGCCCGAGCTCGAGATCCTCAATCAGCGCGCCGTCAGCGCGGGCAAGAAAGCGCCGGTCTCCTTCCGCATCAACCCGGATGTCGATGCGAAGACGCATTCCAAGATCTCGACCGGCAAGAAAGAAAACAAGTTCGGCATCTCCTGGGAGCGCGCCCGCGCCATCTATGCCCATGCCGCCAAGCTGCCGGGCATCGAGGTTACCGGCATCGACATGCATATCGGCAGTCAGATCACGGAACTGCAGCCCTTCGACGACGCCTTCAAGTTGTTGCACGACCTTGTCGCGACGCTCCGCGCCGACGGCCACACCATCCACCACGTCGATATCGGCGGCGGCCTCGGCATCCCCTACAAGGACGACAACAATCCGCCGCCGCTGCCGGATGCCTATGCGGCAATCGTCAAGAACCAGCTGCGCGGCTTGGACTGCAAGATCATCACCGAGCCCGGCCGCCTGATCGTTGGCAATGCCGGTATCCTCGTGACCGAAGTCCTCTATGTGAAGGATGGCGGCGAAAAGACCTTCGTCATCGTCGACGGCGCGATGAACGACCTCATCCGCCCGACGCTCTACGAGGCCTATCACGAGATCCGGCCGGTAACAATTTCAGCGGCCAACGCCCCCCGCATCCGCGCCGACGTGGTCGGCCCCGTTTGCGAGACCGGCGATTATCTGGCGCTCGACCGCGAGATGGCGATGCCGAAGCCCGGCGACCTGATGGCCGTCAGCACTGCCGGCGCCTACGGTGCGGTCCAGGCCGGCACTTATAACAGCCGCCTGCTGGTGCCCGAAGTTCTGGTCAGGGGCAGCGATTTCCATACGATTCGACCGCGCAGAACCTATGCCGAACTGATCAGCCTCGACTCCGTTCCGGCCTGGCTCGACTAGCGCATCGGCCCGAAAATCGGACGATTTTCGGAAAGCACGATGCGAGGATTGAAAGAGTTAGAGCGTCCTTTGTGCGTCCGAAAGGACGCACGGCGCTCTAAGCATGTCGCGCAAAAGTGCGCGGCGGTTTTCCGATAACGACATGGGTAAAACAAAGACCTAAAGCGCGCGAAGCAATCCGAAAGATCGCGACGCGCTTTAAGTCGCATCACTTTTTGGCGAATAACCGTGAAAAGCCAGTATTACTGGCCGCTCGCCCTCGCCTTCGCCACAAAGAGTGTTATCCTTTCGTTCATGAGCGTATTGCCCTGCAATCGCCGGAAGCGCCCTCTGTTCCAGAACGCCAGATCGCGGAGACCGGACCGATGACAAGCCCCTCGAGGCAGAAGAAAGGTGCATTTGCGTTCCGGCCCTCGCTTGCCCGGCTGGTGACGACGAAACGCCTGCTGGCGCGCATCGTGCTCTTTTTCGAGCAGCTGCTGCCGCCTCTGATGCCGGTACTATCCGTCATCGCCTTTTATCTCTCCGCCTCCTGGTTCGGTCTCTTCCGCAGCGTGCCGGACTGGCTGCGCATCCTGCTGCTCATCGCCTTTGCTGGCGCTTTTCTCGTCACGCTCCTCCCCTTCCGCACCCTGCGCTGGCCGAGGATCGCAGAAGCCGACCGCATGCTGGAGGAGCGCAACGGCCTGCCGCACCAGCCGGTCACCGTCCAGGAAGACGAGCCGGCCTTTGATACGCCCTTTGGCCGAGCTCTCTGGCGCGAGCACCAGACGCGCATGGCCGAAAAGATCGCAGCACTCGATGCCGGACTGCCGCGGCCTGATATCGCCGCGCATGACCGTTTTGCGCTGCGCGCCGTCCCGGCGCTGCTGCTCGTCACGGCCTTCGGTTATTCGCTGTCGATCAACGGCGGCTCGATCCGCGACGCGTTGCAGGCAGCACCCGAGCAGGTGGTCAGCGATCCGGCGGTGCGCATCGACGCCTGGGTGACGCCGCCTTCCTATACCGGCCGCGCCCCGATCTATCTGACGGCTGACGGCAGCGAGCAGGCGCCGATCGGCATTCCGCAGTTTTCGGGCCTTACCGTACGGGTCAGCGGCGGAAAGACGGCCGAAAAAGTCGTGTTCCGCAAGGCCAACGGCGAGGCGCAGGATATCGCCGTACAGGCGGATACCAAACCGCAGCAGACGGCGGCATCCGGAAGCGAGCAGCCGACGGCGGCACCTGCCAGCCAGGCTCTCGTCGCGCAGACGCATATGATGAAGCTCCAGGAGAACGGTGCACTCGAGGTCAACGGCCGGCGCTGGAGCTTCGAGGTGCTCCCTGACAAGGCGCCGGAGATTGCCTTCGACGGCCTGCCGAAGCGCAGCGTCAACGGCGCGCTTGAAATCGCCTTCACCGTCAAGGACGATTACGGGGTCCAGGAGGCGCATGCGGAGATCGTTCCCGTCGACACCGATCCGACGGCAACGCCGCTCTATCCGCTGCCGGAATACCGGCTGGATATTCCCCGCCGCAACGCCCGCGACGCCAAGGGTGTGACCAGCCGGAACCTGACCGAACATCCGCTTGCCGGCAAGCGCGTGCGCATCACGCTCGTTGCCAAGGATGCCGCAGGCCAGACCGGCCGCAGCCCGCCGTATGAGATGGCGCTGCCGTCGCGGCCCTTCAACGAGCCGCTTGCCGCGGCTGTCGCCGAAGAACGGCAGGTTTTCGCGCTCGATACGCGCAAGATGCCGCAGGCGATCGCGCTGAACGAGGCACTGACCATTCGTCCCGAGGAGACGATCCCCAAGCTCACCAACTATCTGCTCTTGGAATCCGCCTTGACGCGCATGAAACTTGCAAGGGGCGAGGATGCGCTGAAGGATACGGCCCAATATTTGTGGGAGATCGCCCTCGGCATGGAAGATGGCGATCTTTCGCTTGCCGAGCGCAAGCTGCGCGAAGCCCAGCAGAACCTCGCCGACGCGTTGGATCGCAACGCCCCGGACGCGGAGATCAAGAAGCTGATGGACGAGCTTCGCAAGGCGATGCAGGACTATATGACCGAGCTTGCCCAACGCATGCAGAACGCGCCGATGCAGCCGAACCAAAACGCGCAAAATATCCTGCGTCAGCAGGATCTGGAACGGATGATGGACCAGATCGAGAATCTCGCCCGCTCCGGCAATCGTGACGCCGCCCAGCAGATGCTGTCGGAATTGCAGCGGATGATGAACAACCTGCAGGCGGGCCGTCCACAGCGCGGCCAGCAGAGTCAGGAAAACAGCGAGGCCCGCAAGCAGATCGACAAGCTCGGCGAGATCCTGCGCGACCAACAGAAGCTGATGGAACAGACCTTCCGGCTCGACCAGCAGCTCAGGGACCGCATGCAGCGCGGTGAGTCTGATATGGGCGAGAACGATCCGCTGCTCGACGAGATGAACCCCGGAGAGAACGGCGAGCCTCAGGATCAGCAGCAGGGCCAGCAAGGCAAGGAAGGCCAGCAGCCCTCCGACCAGATGACGGCCGAGCAGCTGCGTGAGGCGCTGAAACAGCTGCGCGCCCAGCAGGATGCGCTCGGCAAGCAGCTCGGCGAATTGCAGAAGAGTCTCGGCGAGATGGGCATGAAGCCTGGCCCGGGCTTTGGCCAGGCGCAGCGTGAAATGGAGGGCGCCGGCCGTGAACTCGGCCAGGGCCGCGGCCAACCGGCCGTCGAGGGCCAGG